>NZ_CAMLDX010000049.1 GCF_946478885.1 uncultured Bacillus sp.
TCACGGCATGTGGAATAGCTTTTTTCTCAATGTTATGTAAAAAATAGACTTTGGACGGTATGTTTATAATGAAAAAGCCGCTTAAATGAACACTTAATGCAAAACCACATTATTATTCTCGCATTTAGTAACAAACGAAATAAAGTCTGCAATTTGTCCGACAAACGGTCGGATTTCAGGAAGAAAATAGTAGGGAACTGCATTATCTAATTGATAAATATTTTCATCTGGAGAATAAAGATAAATCCGTTTATTTAAAGCCATGGCCATTCCTAATTCAATTTGGCTCATCGTGCTTGCCGGAAGAATGACAACGAAGAAGTCGGCGTCCTTAATTCCCTGCTTTGTCTCATCCCCGATGTAGCGAAGCTCTTCAAAGGTAGAGGCTCTTTCATTAACAGTCCAGTCATAGGCATTGATAAATTCATTTTGATTAAATAAAAAGGCTGCTGCCCGAACCAAATCCCGGTTTTCATAACTTGAGGAAATATAAAATTTCACTGGATTCACCTGCACTTTTTAACAATATTGTAACATCAATATGAGTAGGAGACACTGAAAAATATTCATAGACGAGAAAAACAATTTAATTAAATATAATATTATTATGTAAATTAAAAGAGAGAAAAACCCGCCCTTACAGGCAGGCTTACTATCTTGCTCATGATTTGGCTGTATTTGGCAACCTGTGAACGTATTTAAGTGCTTTTCCTGTACCAATAGCGACTGATTCCAAAGGATTTGGGGCAATCGTAACCGGAACAAATATTTCATTTGTTAGCCATTCCATCATGCCGTTTAACAGGGAAACACCTCCAGTCAGGATGATACCACGATCTACAATATCTCCGCTCAATTCTGCCGGGCAGTCCTCTAAAGTTGCTTTAATCGTATCTAAAATGGTCAGCAATGATTCTTTTAATGCATCACGTATTTCATAAGAAGAAATGGTAATCGTGTTTGGGAGACCACTCAACAGGTCACGGCCTCGGATAACCATCGTCATTTCTTCGTGGTCGATCAATGCATGTCCAATTTCCATTTTAATATTTTCAGCAGTCTGTTCGCCAATCAGCATATTATATCTTTTTTTTACATATTGAATAATATCCTCATCAAGCTGATCACCACCGATTTTCAACGAATGGCAAGAAACAATCCCTCCAAACGAGATTATGGCAACCTCTGTTGAACCGCCGCCAATATCGACAATCACGTTTGCAACAGGTTCATCCACAGGAAGGTCTGCCCCTATAGCAGCTGCAACCGGTTCTTCAATAATATGTACTTTCTTTGCTCCGGCATTGCGGATGGCATCCTGGATTGCTCTCCGTTCTACGCTTGTTGAGCAAGCAGGAGTACATACAACAATAGTTGGCTTTCTTAAAGCGAAGCCAAAGATTTTTATTGTTTTTTGAACAATGTGACGCAGCATTTCAATGGTTAAGTCGTAGTCGGCAATTACTCCATTTTTCAGTGGTTTGACAGCAATCACCCTTTCAGGGGTTTTGCCAATCATTTCCTTCGCTTCATTTCCAACAGCAATAACTTTCTTTGTGGTGGAGTCCAATACAACAACACTTGCTTCATTAATGGCAACACCTTTTGAATTACTGTAAACTAATGTATTTGAAGTTCCTAAGTCAATTCCTATTTCAGCATTAGACAACATTTATTTCACCCAATCTTTTGTATTTATTAACAGTCGAACAGCATTTTCACTTTAGCATGAAAAACAGCTTGAAAAGCGGAATGTTATTAGAATTTAAATGAACTGTAAACTAACAGGATAGATTTTCCTGAATTTCATCATCTATTACGAGTTTATTTCTGTTCGATTTCATTCTTTAAAAAGAATTCCAATCCTGTTTGATAAGTGAATAGTAATTCCAAAAATGGTCATAATGAATAGATGTTTGACTGAAATTGCTCGAAATTATGATATGATAAATACAAGGGAAGTCAAAAAATTAAGCTAATACATGATAGCGGGGGATGACTTAACCGAATACTTTGATAAAAGGCAGTTGACAGAATTTGATAGAAAAACAAAAGCTTGTTGTTTTAATTGGACCAACCGCTGTCGGGAAGACAAAAACAAGTATTGAGCTAGCAAAATCTTTAAATGGGGAGATTATCAGCGGAGATTCCATGCAGATTTATAAGAAGATGGATATAGGGACAGCAAAAATCACCCCTGCAGAGATGGAAGGAATTCAGCATTATTTAATCGATATTAAGGAGCCAGACGAACCTTTTTCTGCTGCTGAATTTCAAGAATTAGCCCGTGAAAAAATCTGCGACATCTCAAGCAGTGGAAAATTGCCGATGATTGTAGGAGGAACGGGTCTATATATCCAATCCGTACTGTATGATTATCATTTTTCAAGTGCTTCTTCGGATGATTCCTTCAGGAAAGAAATGGAAAAACAAGCGCATCAACTGGGTAATCAGTATCTTCATGAGCAGCTGCTGAAAATAGACCGTGAAAGTGCTGAACGAATTCATCCTAACAATATACGACGGGTTATAAGGGCCCTGGAAGTGTATCACTGCACCGGGAGAACTATGACTGAGCTCCAGAATACACAACAGGCAGAGTCGCGCTATCATACTGCCATTATTGGTTTAACCATGGAACGGGAAAAACTATATCAACGAATCAATGAGCGGGTTGACATGATGATCCAAAATGGATTACTACAAGAGGTTGAATATTTGTTTTCTCAAGGCTATAGGAATTGCCAATCGATTCAGGCAATCGGGTATAAGGAATTATATGATTATTTGTATGGAAAGACAACACTTGATCAGGCAATAGAAATTTTAAAACAAAACTCACGCCGCTATGCAAAAAGACAGCTCACCTGGTTTCGCAACAAAATGGATGTAAGATGGTTTGATGTGACAGACGCAGAAGGTGAGCATGTTTTTGAAAAAAAAATCGTGGAAATTTCTTCTTATATTGAAGGAAAGCTCCAAATTAAATCGAATAATTAATTATAGAGAAAAAGAGGAGGATCTTAAATCATGAAACAATCCGTAAATATCCAGGATCAGGTATTAAATCAGCTTCGTAAGGATGGAACGAATGTAACAGTGTTTTTATTAAATGGATTTCAAATAAGAGGACAAATAAAGGGATTTGATAATTTTACCGTTTTATTTGAAACGGAGGGCAAGCAGCAGCTTGTATATAAACATGCTATCTCAACTTTTGCGCCACAGCGCAATGTTGAAATTGATTTAGAAGGTACTCCACAAAAATAAAAGAATGGGAAAAAGCATTCTCTTGATGGGAATGCTTTTTTTACTGATTCTATTATATATTTTTTTAATGATTAAGCCTTCCTTTGAATACACATAAAATAAGCAAATATTTCTTGGGAAAGCGCAAAAAATGACAAAAAATTCGAATGGTTGTGTATATTTGCTGATTTTTTAAGAATAATGGTTGATTTTGTTTATGTTCCATCTGCATTCCTATTCAAACCAATTGGTTATGTTCATGTTCGCTGCGAATAAAATGGATACTGTTGTTAGAATGAGAGGTGAAAAGTTTGGAACAACCGATGCGAATGAAGAATAATGGACAAATCAGCATTGTTCTGAACGCTAAGAAGCAGGATCCTCTGCCAAGGGAAGAAAATCCTGCATCCCATTCACCGAAATGGGATGCATTGGAGCATTCTGCTTTGAGAGAAATCGAAGCTGAACTTGGTGTACTTGTAGGAATGGAAGAAATGAAACGAAAAATTAAGGAGATATACGCCTGGGTATATATCAATAAAAAACGGGAAGAAATCGGTTTGAAGGCGGGAAAACAGGCACTTCACATGATGTTTAAAGGCAACCCGGGAACAGGAAAAACAACCGTAGCTAGACTTATCGGAAAGCTGTTTCAACGGATGAATGTTCTCTCAAAGGGACACTTAATTGAAGCCGAAAGGGCGGATCTGGTAGGAGAATATATCGGCCATACAGCCCAGAAGACAAGGGATCTGATAAAAAAGGCAATAGGAGGCATTTTATTCATTGATGAAGCCTATTCCCTAGGAAGGGGAGGAGAGAAAGATTTCGGAAAAGAAGCCATTGATACACTGGTCAAACATATGGAAGATAAGCAGCATGAGTTTATCTTAATTTTGGCCGGATATTCTCGAGAAATGGATTACTTTCTCACACTAAATCCAGGCTTGCACTCACGATTTCCGCTCGTGATTGATTTTTCGGACTATAACATTGACCAATTAATGGAAATTGCTGATCGGATGTTAAAAGACAAAGAATATACGTTAAGCCATGAGGCAGAAAAAAAACTTCGAGAACATCTGTACTGGATCAAAACTGTATTAAACCCTTCAAGCTTTTCCAATGGAAGGTATATTCGAAATATAATAGAAAAATCCATCCGGACTCAGGCAATGCGCTTGCTTATGCAGAATCATTATGATCGCCATGAATTAATGACAATCCGAAGTAACGACCTGATGTTGGAACAGGACGGAAATTTTCAACGCTAAAGATCCATTCTGTGTTTGCCTTCCAAAAGCAAAGGTGTCAGGCACCACAACTTCAGTATCTCGTAACAATCTGCGCGGGATATCGATTAATTGTGACTGCCTAACACCTGATTGGACAGACCCTTTAATATAAATGAATATCCTGCAGTGCCTGCTGAAGGTCGGATCTTGTTTTGATTTCGTTATCGATTTCAATTCCCAACTCAATCATGGTATCTGCGATTTCCGGGCTAATTCCTGTTAAAATAGTAGAGCAACCTAATAATTTAATTCCCTTGACAATTTTAAATAAATGATTAACGACTGCCGTATCGACAAAGGGCACTCCAGAGATATCAATAACTAGCTGCTGGGCCTTAAATTCGCTTACACGGTTAAGTGTTTTTTCCCGGATCTTTTTTGCCCGGTACGTATCTACATTTCCTACGATTGGCAGGATACAAACCCTATCTGCGAGCGGAATAATTGGCACGGTTAATTCGTCAACTGTCTCCCGATGGCTTTTTAATAGTTCATCTTTATAGGTAACATAATTTGCTGTATAGGACTCAATAAATAAATCAATAATATCATTGATTCGTCTTTCTAAATCAAAGAATTTCTCTTCATCCAGAGTATTGTTTGACTCGGAATAAAAGTTCTTTACAGCATTCCAAATAATGCCGCGGCTTGATTGGAATAGTTCCCATGCCATATGGATGGGATATTCTGTTTTTGCACTGGCAATTCCTCTTCTTTTTGCTTCTTCCAAGATGTTTGCTTCGTTAATTTCGAGAATATTTTCGGCGATAAGCCTCATAATTGGATTTCCCTTTTCCTCGAGCTCGGCTAATTCCCCATTCTCCTTTAAAAGCGAAATAATATAGCTTTTATTATTTTGCAAATATTGTAGCCATTCCTTCGAATAAAACTCCAGAGTCTCGTTCAGAAAACGTTGAATATCCATTTTGATATTTGCTGCATATTGCATATCATAATGCCCCCTATACTTTTTCATAATTGCCTTCTGCCTTGACAATCAGTCGCAGTTATTCAGAAAAAATGTGAATATCCTGTAAAGCTTGCTGCAGGTTTGATTTAGTAACCAATTCATTATCGATTTCAACACCTAATTCTATCATGGTGTCGGCAATTTCAGGTCCAATTCCTGTTAAGATTGTGGAACATCCCAATAGTTTAATCCCCTTGACAATTTTAAACAAATGACTTACAACAGCTGTATCAACAAATGGAACTCCGGAAATATCAATAATCAATTTTTGTGCTTTTAACTGACTGATACGAAAAAGGGTCTTTTCCCGAATTTTCTTTGCCCGGAAGGTATCTACATTGCCTACGATAGGAAGAATACATACTTTTGGTGCAATAGGGATAATCGGGACAGATAACTCATCGACGGTAGCCCGGTGTGCTTTTAATAATTCTTCTTTATAATTAACGTAATACGCTGTATAAGAGTCAATGTATAGATCTATAATATTATTCACATTACGCTCCAACGCAAATAATTCCTCTGTTTTCAACGAGTTTTTCGCATTGAAATAAAATTTTTTAATCTCGTTCCATACGATTCCTCGCGTAGACTGAAATAACTCCCATGCCATATGAATCGGAAATTCCGTCTTGGCACTAGTTACACTTCTGATTTTTGCCAAGTCCATGATTTCCTCAGTCTTTAATTCGGCAATATTATCAGCGACAATTTGAATTATTGGATTTCCTTTTTCTTCATAGGCTGTATATTCTCCATTTTCTTGAAGTAAGGTAATAAGATGGCTTTTATTTTTTTTCATATAGTCAAGCCAAATTTCCGTAATCGCATGAATGTGAGTTTTAATATGGTGTGATAATTCTGCTTCTATACTAATGGCCTGTACCATTGAATGACCTCCTAAATAGCTTGCTGAATATTTGGGCTTGGAAAATGTCAGGGAAAATGTTGTTCCTTTTCTTTCTTCACTTGTGACGCTGATGGTTCCGTGATTGCTCTGAATCGCATTAAAGACCTGTGCCAGCCCCATTCCTTTCCCATCTTGTTTTAAGGTGAAGAATGGGGTGCCGAGCAGGCGAAGCTTGTCCTTTGGTATACCAACACCTGAATCACTGATTTTTATATGAATTCCATGGAATTCTTCAAATTGCTCAATGACAAGAGTACCTCCCTCAGGCATTGCCTCAATGGCATTTTTAATTAAATTAAACAGCGCCTTCTTGATTTGATCTTTTCTTCCAATGATTACGGCATTTTCATTTTGAAAGTTTTTAACAAGATTGATAGAATAAAGCTGGTTTTGAAATAACAGAAGAATGGATTCAAGTTCAAAGCAAACATTAAAGCAAGTTTGTTTTTCCTGAATAAATTCCGGCTTTGAAACACTCATTAAATCATTTAATATATGAATGGCACGATCTAACTCACTTTGCGCAATTTTTGAGTATTCTTCATTGTAGGTTTGATCCATCAACTGCAGGAATCCCTTAACAGACGTTAGAGGATTTCGAACCTCATGGGCAATTCCGGCTGCCATTTCACCAACGGATGATAGCAGATGGCTGTTCCAGTTATTCTGCTCATGACTACTTTGCAATTGATTTACACTCATAATATAAATGTGGATTTTCTCCAACTTTTGCTCGACAAAGGAACGATGAAAAAGGAAAAAATACGGCTGTGAATCGATCGTCGCCATAAAATCATTGCTCTTGCCCATAAAACATTCATGTAATTTCGTTTTGACCTCATTGTTTTTAATCCTATTAAAAAGATAATTGTTTTCCGTATCATCCGAGAATAATAGTCTCTTTCCTTCGTTATTTGCCTTTAATATCATGCCATCGGGATTGAGCTCAACTAAACCATATAATTGTTCATTTACGACTGAAGTTATCATAAATTTTCTTTGCCTTCCCTTCATCAAACCATTTTACTGCTCTAACCTTCGTACCCAAATGAATGGTACTTTCAATTTCAAATTCATCCATTAGGCGCTTAACTCCAGTTATTCCTAATCCTAGCCCTGTTTTCGAGCGGACAGTTTGATTTAAAACCTGATCAAGGTTAGTGATCCCAGGCCCTTGATCAATGGCAGTAATTTCGATACCGTAAGAAGGTATTACTTTTATGTAGAGCTGACCTTTACCGGCGTAAAATACAATATTACGAGTCAGCTCCATAATAGAAACAACCAATTTTGTTTGCTCGCTTTTGTTTAGACCGTTATCTTCAGCAATCCTCTTTCCTATTGTACTAGCCATATAAACATCATCTTCTCTTTCGATCACAATTCTGTACAAATGTCTATAAATCCTCCTCAAAAGTGTATCAATTCCAATCCTAGCTATTATAGTCAGTATAATGAGAATATTTTAGCATATATAGCGGTTTATCGGATAAAATTTTGACGAATATTTGAAATTTTTGCAAGATGGCTCATTGATCAATTGTGAAGAAAGAAGATTACTAGGTAAATGTTGTTCTTTTCCGCTGATTTGTTAAACTAAAATCATAGGTAACTCAGGGAGGGAGCAACGTATGATCCTACATATGGAAAATCTTTCATTAAAGAGAGATGGTAAGTGGATTCTGCAAAATATAAACTGGAGTATAAAAAAAGGGGAGCATTGGGTGTTATTTGGTTTAAATGGCTCCGGCAAAACATCGTTATTGAATATGCTGAACGCAGAATACTTTCCAACGAGCGGACATTTGACTGTTGTGGGTATGGAGTTCGGCAAAACGGTTCTAGGTGAAAAATTGCGGACCAAGATTGGTTTGGTTTCATCAGCACTGCAGGAAAAATTGCACCGCAGCGATAACGCATTCGAAATTGTACTAAGCGGTGCTTTTGCTTCAATCGGTCTATATGAAACGCCAACAGATGAGATAAGGGAGCGTGCGATTGGTTTATTAGAAGATATGGGTTGTATGGAGTATGCGAATCGTCAATACGAATTATTGTCACAGGGGGAGAAACAGCGGGTCTTGATTGCTAGGGCATTAATGGGGAATCCGCAGCTTCTGATTCTAGATGAACCAACGAACGGTCTTGATTTTATTGCCCGTGAGCAGCTGCTTGAGGCCATCAGCCGGATGATTAACGGTTCAAATGAACATGTTCCTACTATTATATATGTGACCCACCATGTAGATGAAATTTTACCCTGCTTTAAACGGACGTTGTTATTAAAGCAGGGAAGGGTTTTTGCATCCGGTGAAACAAGTGAAATGATATCCAGCAAAAAGTTGAGTGAATTTTTTGATTTGCCTGTTCAGGTGATTTGGAATAATGGCAGACCATTGCTGTCAAAGCTTAGCTGAGTAAAGTGGTATCCTTCATATGATGGATACTAATTTATGTGTTCTTCTCAATCTTCCTCAATTATCCTTCAAGTGAGGATGAAGGACAATTGAGGAAGATGCGACAGTATTTTAGCAAAATAGGGAAAAATAATTTCTGATAGGCAAATATACATATACTGAAGCACCGGAAATTAGAGTTCATGTATAATTTTTGATATGATGAACAAAAAGATAGAAAGAAGGGGATGTATTGGAAGAAAAGCAAGTAAAGGAACGGGTCATCCTCGTTGGCTGTCAAACGATTGAAGATGATCTGGCTTTTAAATATTCAATGGAGGAATTGTCATCGCTTACAAAAACAGCTGATGGGGAAGTGTCGGCAGTACTGACCCAAAAAAGAGAACGAGTACATTCCTCGACTTATATAGGAAAGGGAAAAATCGTAGAATTAGCAGCATTGGTTGAAGAGGTAGATGCGAATATAATCATTTTTAATGATGAATTATCTTCGAGTCAGGTGCGTAATATCGCTTCGCAAGTAGATATCAGGATCATTGACCGGACGCAGTTAATCCTTGATATTTTTGCTCAAAGAGCTAGATCAAAGGAGGGAAAGCTACAGGTAGAACTGGCTCAATTGCAATACTTGCTTCCACGTTTAAGCGGGCAGGGAACACAGTTATCCCGACTTGGAGCAGGTATAGGAACGAGAGGACCCGGCGAAACAAAGCTGGAGGCAGATCGGCGTCATATCCGAAACCGGATTCATGACATTCAAATACAATTATCAGCCGTTGTGGAACACCGCAAACGATACCGTGAAAGAAGAAAGAAAAACCGTGCCTTCCAAATTGCTTTAGTAGGTTACACAAACGCAGGAAAGTCAACGTTGTTCAATCGTTTAACAGAAGCGGATTCCTTTGAAGAAAACCTGCTATTTGCCACTTTGAATCCAATGACCAAAAAGTGTATTCTGCCAAGAGGTTATACCGTGTTAATGACGGATACGGTTGGTTTTATCCAAGCATTGCCTACAAGCTTAATCGCTGCCTTCCGTTCTACGCTGGAAGAAGTGAAGGAAGCCGATCTCCTGTTACATGTCGTGGACTCATCCAATCCGGATTATTTTCAACATGAGCAAACAGTTAATCAATTATTGGATGAGTTAGAAACGTCTAGAATTCCGCAATTAACAGTGTATAATAAAAAGGATGTCCATCATCCGGAGTTTGTTCCATCTACGAAAAATGAATCAATTCAAATGAGTGCCTTATCAGATAGTGACCTCACATTATTAAAGCGGACGATTGAAAATAAAGTAATCGAAATGATGAATGATTATTATGTTGAGGTACCTTCAACAGAAGGAAAATTGTTAGCACAGTTAAAGAATGAAACGATTCTCAATGAATTAAGGTTTGAAGAAGAAAAGCAATTTTATATTTGCAAGGGCTATTATTTAATGGATCATCCTATTTTTGGACAACTCCAACCATATTTAGTAAAAGGATAGGGGAAGGCCATGTTTCAATCATTAGCATATGGAAAAGAATTACAGCCATTAGTGGCTGAAGTAGAACAGCAAATTGAAGAAGTACACGAAGAAATTGATGCACAGATTGATCGCAATCAATTTCGTGTATTAACCTGTTTTCAGCATCAAAAAGTGAGTGATTCTCATTTTATTCCTTCAACAGGCTATGGGTACGATGATTATGGTAGAGATACGCTTGAAAAAATTTATGCAGAGGTTTTTGGAGCGGAAGCCGGACTTGTCAGGCCACAAATTATATCGGGTACCCATGCCATTTCCACAGCCTTGTTTGGAGTTCTCAGACCTGAAGATGAATTATTATATATGACAGGAAATCCATATGACACCCTTGAAGAAATTGTCGGGATCAGGGGAAAAGGTACAGGATCGTTGAAAGAATTTGGAATCCATTATCAAAGTGTGCCTTTGCTTGAAAACGGAGACGTAGATTATGAAGCTGTTGCCCGTGCGATAAAGCCTACTACAAAAATGATCGGGATTCAGCGTTCCAAGGGATATGCAGTCCGTCCATCTTTTACCATTAAAGAAATTGAAAAGATGATTTCATTTGTGAAAGGGATCAAGCATGATGTCGTGGTCTTTGTTGATAACTGTTATGGTGAATTTGTTGAAGACCTAGAGCCGTGCCATGTTGGCGCAGACTTGATGGCAGGATCTCTGATCAAAAATCCGGGAGGGGGTCTTGCTAAGACTGGTGGCTATATTGTTGGAAAACAGCAATGGGTCGAGGCCTGCTCCTATCGATTGACGTCACCGGGAATCGGAGCAGAAGCGGGTGCTTCTCTTTACAGTTTATTAGAAATGTATCAGGGCTTTTTTCTAGCTCCGCATGTTGTCGGACAAGCATTAAAAGGCGCGGTCTTTACTGCAGCAATGCTGGAGAGAATGGGAATGAACTCAAATCCAAAATGGAATAGCAAGCGAACAGATTTAATCCAATCCGTCCAATTTGATAATCGGGATAAGATGGTTGCTTTCTGTCAGGCGATCCAGTTTGCTTCACCTGTAAATTCGCATGTCACACCCTATCCATCCTATATGCCGGGGTATGAGGACGATGTAATTATGGCGGCAGGTACGTTCATTCAAGGGGCAAGCATTGAGCTGACCGCAGATGGTCCGACGAGACCTCCATATGTTGCCTATGTTCAGGGAGGGCTCACCTATTCGCATGTAAAAATAGCTGTTTGTATTGCTCTTAATTCCTTATTGGAAAAAGGCTTACTGCAGCTGACGGCAATGAAATAAAAAAATGATGATGGGGAAAATTAGAAAGATGCGGTTTAGTAATGCATCTTTTCTGTCTGTATGCCAGTTAGGCGGTTAAAAGTGCGACTATCTGATTTGCTTTGTAAAAAAGAATAAGAACCATACGGCGTGTTGCTGTTCATCTGCAGCGGCACGGCGGAATACATCTTTTATATACTGATTGTTTGTACTATCGGAAATCGTATAATAAAAATCAACGGTATTCTGTTCATCCTTTAGGGCGGCTTCAAGTCCTTTAATATAATGATTTGGACATGGTTCTGTTATTTTTGGCTGAGGCTGTCTGCCAGTCAGCCTTGAGTAGATCTGGCTGAATTGTTGAAGGTGTTTTTTTTCATCTTCACGAATCTCAAGTATTTGTTTGCGCTCGGCTTCAGAGAAAGCTATTTTAGCAAGCTTAGCATAGCACTGTATAGCACTATATTCACCATTAATGGCCTTTTCGATGTTGTTAATCAGCTTTTGCTGCTGGCGGTATTGTTCATTATAAGGGTTTAAATAAGGATACATGTTGTTCCTCCCATTTCATAATTAACATAATTATATGAAAAGACGGAATGGAGAGTGCCTGTATAAAGATTTTTAATAACCAAATCAGTCTTAAAAAAATTAGAAAAATAGAAATCCAATAATAATATGTAATAAAATCTAACATAGCGTTGACAACATTTCTGACATTTAATATAATAACCTTAAGAAAAGAAGGGAATGAAAAAAGCAAAGTGACAGGAAGTCAAATTCGTCGTTCAATGCCCCTTTTTCCGATTGGTACAGTCATGCAGCTGACAGAATTAACCGCAAGACAAATCCGTTATTATGAGGAGCACCAGTTAATTTCACCAGCCCGTACAGACGGGAACCGACGACTCTTTTCTTTAAATGATATTGATACATTGCTAGAAATTAAAGATTTAATTGACCAAGGCGTAAATATGGCCGGCATTAAACAAATCTTTGCACAGAGAGTGCAAAAAGCGATGGAGCAAGACTTACAGAACAAACCTGCAATCAAGGAGAAAAAAGAACTCACAAACGAGGATATTCGAAAGTTGTTGAGGAAAGAATTAACAAATGCAGGCCGGTTTAACCGCAATCCTATGGGTGGAAATATGCATCGCTTTTTTCATTAAGCCGTAACAGTGCTGTTGAAAAGCGTTCAGCATCATGCAATATTACTTAAGTTGTTTAAAGCTTTTATCAAAAGAGGATGAAACATGCAGGAGGAATTCAGAATGAATAAATATTCAAAAGAAGATATTAAACGGATGTGCGCTGAACAAAATGTAAAATATATCCGTATGCAATTTACAGATATATTAGGAATTATCAAAAATGTTGAGATACCAGTAAGTCAATTAGAAAAGGCACTGGATAATAAAATGATGTTTGACGGATCTTCTATCGAGGGTTTTGTTCGTATTGAAGAATCTGATATGTACCTATATCCTGATTTAGATACATTCGTTGTATTCCCTTGGACAGCTGAAAAAGGAAAGGTAGCTCGTTTCATCTGTGATATTTACAATTCGGACGGCGCGCCATTTGCAGGGGATCCGCGAAATAATTTAAAACGTGTCTTAAAAGAAATGGAAGAACTTGGATTTACTGAATTTAACCTTGGACCTGAGCCGGAATTCTTCTTATTCAAACTTGATGAAAAGGGCGATCCTACATTGGAATTAAATGACGCCGGCGGTTACTTTGATTTAGCTCCAACAGACCTTGGTGAAAACTGCCGCCGTGATATCGTTCTTGAACTTGAAGAGATGGGCTTTGAAGTCGAAGCATCCCATCATGAAGTAGCTCCTGGCCAACATGAAATCGACTTTAAATATGCAGATGTTGTTACAGCATGTGATAATATCCAAACGTTCAAGCTGGTCGTTAAAACAATTGCCCGTAAGCATGGATTGCACGCAACCTTTATGCCAAAACCATTATTCGGTGTAAACGGATCTGGTATGCACTGCAACCTGTCTCTCTTTACAAATGGCAAAAATGCATTCTATGATCCAACAGCTGATATGCAATTAAGTGAAACGGCACTGCAATTTATTGCGGGGATTGTAAAGCATGCATCTTCATTTACAGCTGTTACAAACCCAACAGTAAACTCCTATAAGCGTCTAGTACCAGGATATGAAGCACCTTGTTATGTGGCATGGTCTACAAGTAATCGTTCGCCATTGATTCGTATTCCTGCATCACGCGGCTTGAGCACACGCATTGAAGTACGCAGTGTTGATCCTTCTGCAAATCCATACTTGGCAATGGCAGTTTTATTAAGAGCCGGACTTGACGGTGTGAAAAATAAAATTACTCCTCCAGCTCCAGTTGACCGCAATATTTATGCAATGGATCGTGAAGAGCGTCTGGCTGAAGGAGTGACAGATCTTCCGGCTTCATTGGTTGCTGCACTTGAAGAATTCAAATCGGATGAAATAATGGTTGATGCTTTAGGCAGCCATATTGTCGAGCACTTCATTGAAGCAAAAGAAATTGAATGGGATATGTTCCGTACAGCCGTTCATCAATGGGAACGCGATCAATATATGAGCATGTATTAATTTAAAAACTTAAAAACACGGGGTTAACCCATAAGGTGTCAGGCATCCGCAATGTATCTATATCCAGTGCAAATTTTTGTAAGGGATACTAGAAATTATATGGTGGTGCCTGACACCTTTGTTTTTGGGATAGTCCCGTTTTTTGCCTTTATTTCTTCCGGTTTCATGAACATTCTCCCCATGTAGTACCTGATTGTTTTTTCTAAAAGCAAAATCTCAAAGAAAAACACCTCCTGCTTAACGTATCCGTCGTCTTTGGCTCTCATTCCCGTTTCTTTTTGATAAATAGTGACAAATGTCATATGAAGCATATGACAGGTATGACTTGGAGAATTAAGACGGATAGATATAATGAAGGATAGATATTCAGTGTCTTTTAAGGGGAAGATACAGGGGAATGACTTGGGAGGTTAGATTTTCATGACGAAGGAAGAACATTTGGAGTTGAGAAAGGCCGTAGTGCCCTATGAAAAAGCAAACCTGAAAACGAGTATTAGGCAGTTGTTCAATACGTTTTTTCCGTTTTTTCTATTATGGTATTTAGCATACGAAAGTTTAGCTGAATCCTATCTATTAGCATTGATTTTTATTTTGCCAGCGGCAGGATTTTTGGTAAGGATCTTTATCTTCTTCCATGATGCATGCCACAATTCGTTTTTTAAAAATAAGCATGCCAATAATATTCTTGGCAATATTACTGGAGTATTGACTTTATTCCCTTTTCACCAATGGAGACGTAGTCACAATATTCATCATGCTACGAGCAGTAATTTAAATCGGCGTGGCGTAGGGGATATTTGGGTGATGACAGTTGAAGAATACATGCAGGCTTCGATTTGGCAGCGAATAGCATACCGATTGTATCGCAATCCGCTTATTATGTTCGGACTTGGACCGCTTTATTTACTGCTCATCTCTAACCGAATAAACCGTAAAGGGGCTCGGCGTGATGAAAAGATAAATACGTATCTCACAAACCTATCGATTCTTGCATTATATGGAATGATGTGCTGGTTGATAGGGTGGCAGGCTTTTTTCATGATTCAGGGACCTATCGTATTTATTGCAGCCTTTTTAGGCATTTGGCTGTTTTATATACAGCATCATTTTGAAGATTCTTATTTTGCAAAAGAAGATGATTGGGATTTTGTCAAGGCGGCTGTTGAGGGAAGTTCTTTTTATAAATTACCAAAATGGTTGCAATGGCTAACAGGGAATATTGGCTTTCATCATATACATCATTTAAGTCCAAAGATTCCGAACTATTCCCTTGAAGAAGCACATGAACAGCATTGGCAGTTCCATTCAGTTCCGGCTGTTACCATCCGCTCCAGTTTTTCAGCCTTGAAATATCGTCTTTGGGATGAGGAGCATAAACGGTTTATCAGTTTCCATGAATTAAATAAGCTGTCTGTGGGACATAAGCTGGTGCACAAAGCGCTGGATTAAGAGGGGAGAAAAAGGCTTCCCTCTTTTCTATTGATGTGTTACCGTTAAATTTAAAAGAATAACATAAATGAGGCTGATGAATGAAAAAGAAATTTCCGTTTTTATACAGTAGTTCCGGAGTTTCTCCGTATATTTGGACATTATTTAGTATTCTGCCCTTTTACTTTATTTATCAATGGTCTTCAACAAAAGAAATTGTAATCGGAATATTATTAACTTTGTTTTTCTTCATTACTTACCGCATGGCTTTTTTATCTAAAAACTGGCTGAAATATGTATTGACAGCTCTTTTGATTATTACGTCCATTGCGATGACCAGCTATTTAGGCTATGTCTACTTTGCTTTTTTTGTTGCCTATTTAATTGGTAATTTCAGTAACCGAATTGCATTTTTTACGTTTTATATTATTCATTTAGTCTTTTCTAGTGTCGCCATTAATGTAAATTTTGTCTTGCAGGATCCGCTCTTTTTGGAGCAATTGCCGTTTATCATTATTATTTGGATCAGTGTCATTCTTCTTCCGTTTAATATTTACAATCGAAAAAAAAGGGAACAGTTGGAGGAACAGCTTGCCTTCGCCAACAAAAGGATTTCTGATTTGATCGTTCGGGAGGAGAGACAGCGTATTGCTCGAGATCTGCATGATACACTAGGGCAGAAATTATCATTAATCGGATTGAAGAGTGATTTAGCAGGTAAAATTCTAGATAAGAATCCGGAGCAGGCTCGTGCAGAATTAAAGGATATCCAGCAGACTGCGAGAACGGCCTTGAACGAAGTGAGAAAAATGGTCTCACAAATGAGAGGCATTCGTTTAAAAGATGAAATCAATAGGGTGAAGGAGATTCTGGCTGCCGCAGAGATTGAAGTAACGATAGAGCAGAAAGAGCCTCTAAACCAGGTTTCGTTATTTCTGGAAAATATATTGAGCATGTGTTTAAAAGAAACAGTCACAAATATAGTGAAACATAGTCAGGCGACTAAATGCAGCCTTACAATCGAGCAATCAAATGATCTGGTAACGATTATCGTACAGGATAACGGATTGGGCATGGATCCAAAGGATACCTTAGGGAAGGGAAATGGATTAATTGGAATTAAAGAGCGGCTTGAATTTGTGAATGGTAATTTGGAACTTCGCTCAGGCAACGGCGCAACAGTGATTATACGCGTGCCGAATGTTGTGAAACAGATAGAGAAGGAGGGGGAAACACGATGATTCGTATTGTTATTGCAGAGGATCAGCAGATGATGCTAGGAGCGTTAGGCTCCCTCCTTAATTTGGAAGAGGATATGGAAGTAGTTGGAATGGCGAATAACGGCGAAAAAGTGATAACCCTTGTTCACCAAATACAGCCGGATGTTTGCATAATGGATATTGAAATGCCGTTGAAGAGCGGGCTTGATGCTGCTGAAGAATTAAAGGGACAGGGATGCAAGGTAATCATTCTCACAACATTTGCTCGATCCGGATATTTTCAACGTGCCATAAAAGCAGGAGTCAGCGGGTATTTATTAAAGGACAGCCCGAGTGATGAATTAGCCAAAACTATCCGCAGTGTAATTATCGGAAATAGAGTCTATGCCCCAGAGCTGATGGATGATCTGTACAGTGAAGAAAATCCTTTAACGGAAAGAGAAAAGGAAGTATTAGAACTTGTGGCGTATGGGAAAAACACAAAAGAAATAGCAGACGAGCTCAGGCTGAAAGCAGGGACAGTGCGAAACTATATTTCTACCATACTTGATAAGTTGGAAGTAAAGAATCGAATTGAAGCGATAGCAAGATCGAAGGAAAAAGGCTGGTTTAAATAGATAGAGCGAAAGTGCAAACGGAAAAATTTGTTTCGAAGATTATTCGAGAAAAATTCTTCCGTTTTTTTGTATGGATCAATTAGACATTCCCGTGTTTAATGAATCTGTCGATATACACCGATGACTTTTCCCAGAATAGCAACCTTCTTCAGAATAATTGGGTCAAGCATTGAGTTTTCGGGCTGCAGCCGGAAATAGTCCTTTTCCTTAAAGAAACGTTTAACGGTTGCTTCATCATCCTCTGTCATGGCTACAACAATTTCTCCATTATTGGCTGTGCTCTGCTGACGGACAATAACAAAATCTCCATCAAGAATTCCCGCTTCAATCATGCTGTCCCCCATTACCTCTAGCATGAACAATTGTTCGTCTGCAGGTGCTAGACGTTCAGGCAGAGGAAAATACTCTTCCACATTTTCAATCGCAGTAATTGGCTGTCCCGCCGTTACTTTTCCGACTATTGGAACATTAATGACAGGGGCGTCAATTGGAGAATTTTCATCTTGATCTAATATTTCAATCGCTCTTGGCTTCGTAGGGTCCCTTCTAATCAATCCTTTGCTTTCTAGCCGGGACAGATGACCGTGAACGGTTGAACTGGAAGCAAGGCCCACTGCCTCGCCAATTTCCCGTACTGATGGCGGATATCCTTTAAGTTTGACCTCACTTTTAATAAAATCCAGAATATCCTGCTGCCGTTTTGATAGCTTTGCCATTAAGGAGCACCTCGATTCTCATTCATTTTACGTACCTTCATTATAGCATGAAAATATATCCTCTACAAACATAAGTTCGAAATAGCGTTGACACAAAACAAATGTTCGATGTATAATGATGTCAATAAGACGAACGTACATTCTTTTTAATGGGGTGCTGAAATGAAAAAGTTATGGAGTAATTATTCATATGTTATGATTTTAGTAGTACTAAGTTTTGTCGGAACTTTCATTTTTTTGATTGGTTACCCATCTTCAGCAGATGAATATGTAAAAATAACAGTGTCTGAAGGCGATACATTATGGAATATTTCAGATGAATACTCTGAGTATCATCATTTATCTAAAGATAAATTTATTAAATGGGTAGAACGGTATAACGGGATCTCCGGTGAACGAATTCATTCAGGGGATCAATTGTTGATTCCGGTAAGGAATTCAGCATTCGAAATAAATGAAATTAATAATTTGGCCAGTAATTGAAGGTGAACAATATGGAGGCAGTTATCTATTGCCGTGTCAGTACAAATAAAGAAGCGCAGGAATCATCATTGCAGAGGCAAGAGGAGGAACTTCTGGAGCTTGCTGAGCAGCATGATTTTTCAGTCGCAAAAATCATCAAAGAGCAGGCAAGTGGATACGAATTAGAACGGGAAGGCATACTTGAATTATTAACTCTTATCCGGGATGAAGGAGTTAAAGTGGTTTTGATTCAGGATGAAACAAGATTAGGAAGGGGAAATGCCAAAATCGCCCTGCTCCACTGTATTCTGAAAGAAGAAGTTAAGCTTTACAGTATCTCTCATAATGGAGAACTGCAATTATCCGAAGCGGACTCGATGGTATTGCAAATTGTGGGAATGGTAGAGGAATATCAAAGAAAGCTGCATAATGTTAAGATTAAACGGGGAATGAAGCGAGCGATTAGTAAAGGATATAAACCGCAGAAGAATCTCAAAAACCAAGGGAATAATGCTGGCAGGACCAGAATTGAAGCTCCGATTGAAGAAATTGTCCGCCTCCGCAATAATCATCTTACATTTTCTGAGATTGCGGCAACATTAAGAGGATTTGGCTATACCATTTCTAAAGCAACGGTTCATCGAAGATATCAGGAATTTATTCAGGAGCAGGAATTGATGCAAAATAATAAGTAAAATTACTTGCTTTTTGAAAAATGTCATGTAACCTATTATTTAGATATAAAGATAGTTGGATAAACCATATCAAATGATAGTAAGCAACTGAAATGGAGGATTACATGCTTTCAAAAGAAAAGTTAGCAAGAATAAATGAGCTGGCCAGAAAGGCGAAGCAGGCAGGATTAACAGAATTTGAGGCAAAGGAACAATCTAAACTTCGTGCTGAATATTTGCAGACATTCAGATCATCTATGTTAAATACACTAAAATCCGTTACAGTTATTGATCCTGAAGGTAATGATGTAACACCGGATAAGTTAAAGAAATTACAACAAAAAAACCAGCTTCACTAAATCATAAGAGAGTTAACTTTGATTATTTGTTTCAAGGTTACTCTCCATTTTTTGTATAAAGATTATATGGGAAATATATCAAAATGAGTTAAACAAAAAGAAAATGGCTGATGTTAGTTTTTTTTACTGTTTTTTTTCTAGAATTTGTTGTATAAAAAACACTCTCCCTATAATATTAATAGAGTAATGAATCCTGCATATGTAAAGAATGTACAATATGATGGTTCAAGTCAAATAAGGAAAGGAATGTTTTAAATGTTTGATCATGTTGATTCTTTGGCGATTGCGTCAATCCGCACATTATCAATAGATGCGATTGAAAAAGCCAATTCAGGTCATCCGGGTATGCCGATGGGAGCTGCTCCAATGGCCTATACATTATGGAGTCGTTTTATGAGTCATAATCCAAAAAATTCAAAATGGTTTAACCGTGATCGCTTCGTGCTTTCTGCTGGCCATGGTTCAATGCTGCTATACAGTCTCCTGCATCTATCAGGGTATGATCTTAGCTTAGATGATTTAAAGCAATTCCGTCAATGGGGAAGCAAAACACCAGGACACCCTGAATATGGACATACAGCTGGTGTTGATGCAACATCAGGTCCGCTTGGACAGGGAATTGCCATGGGAGTCGGGATGGCAATGGCAGAACGTCACTTAGCTGCTGTTTATAATAAAGAGAACTATCCAGTTGTTGATCATTTTACATATAGTATTTGTGGCGATGGTGATTTAATGGAAGGTGTGTCAGCGGAAGCTGCTTCCTTAGCTGGTCACTTGAAACTTGGAAAACTAGTTGTTCTATATGATTCCAATGATATCTCTCTTGATGGTGATTTAAATCAAGCCTTTTCTGAAAGTGTTGAAAATCGTTTTAAAGCTTACGGCTGGCAATATCTAAAAGTGGAAAATGGTAATGATCTTGAAGCCATTGCAAAAGCAATTGAAGAGGCTAAACAGGATGAATCCAGACCAGCCTTGATTGAAGTGAGAACGGTGATTGGCTATGGTTCGCCAAACAAATCTGGTAAATCAGATGCACACGGATCGCCGCTCGGAGCAGATGAGGTAAAATTAACGAAAGAAGCTTATAATTGGACCTTTGAACAAGATTTTCATGTTCCAAACGAGGTGTATGACCGCTTTAAAACTCTAGTTCAGGAACAAGGTGAGAAAAAAGAAAAAGAATGGGAAGAATTGTTTGCTCAATATAAAAAAGAATACCCTGAATTAGGACAGGAGCTTGAATTAGCAATAAACGGAATGCTTCCAGAAGGGTGGTCAAAAGACCTACCTGTTTATGAAATAGGAAAAAGTATTGCAAGCCGTGCATCCTCTGGAGAAGCAATTAATGCGATTGCCAAGAATCTTCCTTCATTTTTTGGAGGTTCTGCAGACCTTGCAGGTTCCAATAAAACAACTATAAAGGGGACTGTAGACTTTTTGCCAGGTTCTTATGAAGGAAGAAATATCTGGTTTGGAGTCCGCGAATTTGCCATGGGGGCAGCCTTAAATGGGATGGCTCTACATGGTGGATTAAAAGTATTCGGTGGCACATTCTTTGTCTTCTCTGATTATTTACGTCCTGCTATCCGGATGGCTGCTTTAATGCAGCTACCTGTCACGTATGTATTTACACATGACAGTATTGCGGTAGGGGAAGATGGACCTACGCATGAACCGATTGAGCAAATAGCCGCATTACGTGCGATGCCAAATCTTTCTGTCATTCGTCCTGGTGATGGAAATGAAACAGCGGGAGCTTGGAAATTGGCTGTTGAATCTGTCAATGTTCCAACAGCGTTAGTATTAACTAGACAGAATTTACCTACGATTAAGGGAACTGCTGAAAATGCAGTAGAAGGCGTTTCAAAAGGTGGTTACGTAATTTCTCCTGCTAAGAAGGAAACTGCCGATGCGCTCCTAATTGCATCGGGTTCTGAAGTAAATCTTGCGATCCAAGCACAACAGGTATTAGAACAAGAAGGTATCTCTGCTGCTGTCATCAGTATGCCTTCATGGGATCGCTTTGAACAACAATCTAAAGACTATAAAAAATCTGTTCTTCCAAAATCTGTGAAGAAGCGCCTGGCACTTGAGATGGGCTCATCTTTAGGCTGGCACCGTTATGTAGGAGATGAAGGAGATGTTCTGGCGATTGACCAGTTTGGTGCATCTGCTCCGGGAGAAAAAGTCATTGAAGAATATGGATTTACTGTCGAAAATGTAGTTGCCCGCGTGAAAGCATTATTCTAATCATCATCTGTAATATGGCTTAAAAAGTATAAAATAGCAAAAGGACTGTCCCATAAGGTGTCAGGCATCCACAATTGATCTATATCCCATGCAGATTTATGCAAGGTGATACTAGATACTGGATTGTGGCGCCTGACACCTTTTCTTTTGGACAAATCCTTTTCTGTTTCTATTTGTAAATTATATATGGGTTTATGCTGATCTTGCCTCGATTTCCTGTTTATGAAAATATTTTCCCAGAAATGTTCCAAATAAAGAGGAAATAATTTGTTGAAAGAGCATCCCCATCACAACCGGTAGCACAACTAGTGAAGGAAAATAGGAAATAGCCAATACGGCACCAGCACTGATATTTCTCATCCCACCAGTATAGGTGATAGTGATAACCGACTCTCTATCTTTGAGTAAGATTTTCCCTGTTAAAAAGGCTAAGTAATATCCACAGACAGCTATGAAGAAAACGGTTAAAGCAATGATAATCAGTTTAAAATCTATCTGCTTAAAATAAGGGGCAATTACAGACCCATTTAGAGCCACAACTGCACCTAGAAAGATTTTTGACAAGGGCATCAGCCTTGGCTTCCAAATCCGGCTGGCTGAACCTTTCGTCAGTTGATTTAAAGTCATGCCTGCAACAGACGGTAAGACAATCATAAATAATAGTCCAGTCATCATACTAAGAACATCCATCTCGACTTTCTGTCCTACCAATAAAGAAAGACTAAGAGGAACAATAAAAGGAGAGAGTAAGGAGTCAATTAGAATGATGGCCAAAGTAAGTGCGACATTCCCTTTATGAATAGAAACCCAAATAAAACTCGTAATCCCAGTAGGAATAACCATTCCGAGAACAATGCCAGTAATCGTGAAGGAATCACCGTAAAATACAGTATGCCCAATTCCCCAAGCTATAAGTGGCATCAAAATGTGAAGGAATCCAAGGGTTAGGAAAACAGGAAAGGGATGAAGCAGAGCAGCTTTTATCGAGTTGAAATTCAGACTAAGACTTCCTTCAAAGGTCATAAAGGCAAATAGCCATGGAACTAAAAAGGTAAAGTCTTGTATATAGGCTGACAAAAGAATCCCGGTAATGACGCCAGTTGGTGTAATAAAGGGCATCATTTTCGTTAGTGTTGTATTTATTTTCTCTAGCATATCTAGTTCTCCCCTTTTTATTACATCTTTTATTATATATCGATAAGGAAAATTGTATAGTGGTGTTTTCATACACTTTTCTCCCTACCAGAAAAAGGTCCTCTTCAAGAGTATGAGTAAACAAAAGAAATCCGAGCAGGAAAAAATGCTGTTATACATGAAATAAGAAATATCTACTTGTATCAGCCTTCAAATGACTTACTTAGGATCGGTACAATAAAAAGATTTTTAGCCCTTAGGGATTAAGCACTAATCTTAGAGGATTATATGACAAATGTGGTTAAAAGCATCAAAGTGTGATGAAAAATGGTGCAATAGCCTTTTCTTTGAAACGTCCTGTATGTCGAGAAACTGCCTTGATGGTAAGTCTTATTTATGTGAGGAACAATGAAAATAGGATAAAATGATGATTTCGACAAAATTAGGCTTGTTTTTTGACACTAACAGACAAGGAAAACAATATCATTTATATATAATAGAAGTTAATTATTGAAAAATAGAGGAGGATCATACATTGAGAACCTATCAGATCTATTTAATTGTTGATGAGTTTGCCTCCCATTTCTTCGGTAGAGAACGAGTTATTTTTCATTTGTTTCAAGAATATGAAGAATCAAAAGGGGAATATAAACACACATTAGATAAGCAAATTCATTTTATCACGAAACCCATCCAAAAATTAAAAATCTCCCATGGTCTGACACAATCACTGCAAACTAATCTGAACTTTTATAAAAAAGATGGCAAGTTCTATTTACACACAAAGCAGCATAGTTTTGCTGAACTGGAAATACGTGAAAGATGTGTATGGGTTAAGGCAAGTGGAAACTATGAGGCTGAGACTGCATTCTTTGAAGTGCTGCGGAAAACAGAGTCTTCGTTTCTGGCCATTGACCTTGAAAGACAGCACTGTGCTTGGCTTAAACCTATTAAGGAAAGAAAATTTGTCTAGATGCAGATGAAATCATAAAGAGCATATTGTATAATGTCCATTGGTTTAGTACACTGTATGGTAGACAACATGAAGGAGGAAGTGTTTTATGGGTATGTACATTCTAGTTGGTGCATTGGCATTGTTGGCTGGTGTAGCACTAGGATTTTTCATTGCTCGAAAATATATGATGAGCTATTTAAAGAAAAATCCACCAATCAATGAACAAATGTTAAAAATGATGATGATGCAAATGGGTATGAAACCGTCCCAAAAGAAAATCAATCAAATGATGAATGCGATGAATAAACAGCAGGGAAAATAAACGTACTAAGCGTTGGTGTAATTGCGTTTATACTATATTCATGATTATAATTCTTTCTGGTAAGGACACTAACTATGAAGTATTCATCCATTTTTAAATGATAATCAAGGTGTAACCTTCATACAAAATTTAAACCACCACTTTTCCTGTTGGAAACTATACCAACTTGAAAGGGTGGTTTTTTTGTGCTTATAGAGGATGCTCTAAAGGATTATAAGTGTTATTGCAAAATTAAAGAGTTTACAGAAAAAACAATGAAGAATAAAAATCAAGAATATAAGCAGATAAAGCGTTACCTTGTGGAAAAAAGGGGAATCAATGAAATTGAAAATGTAACGAAATATGACCTACAGGCATATGTGAGGTTAAAGCAAAAAGATGGTCTGAAACCTGTAAGTATACATTCAATGTTTAGAAATATTAAAGCCTTCTTTGCATGGTGCGAAACACAAGG
>NZ_CAMLDX010000050.1 GCF_946478885.1 uncultured Bacillus sp.
GGGCTTTTTTATGTTCAAACCTCATATTTCTTCATTACAGGAATGCTGCCCGTTTATAACTGCTTCCTTTTTTGTTTTACTATGTTTATCACAACTCGTTTGCTTACAGAAAACAACCGTTGCATGACGGATTCTTTCTATTTGAAATCTCTTTTCTGATACAATGGAATTGAGGAGGGATAACGATGAATAAATGGATGAAGCTGATTGCAGGTTTATTGATTGGGATCGCAGTATTGTCTATTGTTGGAATTCTTATTAATGTTTTAGTTGGATTAGCTACTTTTGCTTTAAAGGTCATCATAATAGTTGCAGCAGTCTACTTGATTTTTAAAGGTGTACAGTATGTTTTTCGTCAATTTAAATAAGCGGATACCGTATGCATATCGCCTAATTTTGAAAAAATTCCCTTATGAAGTTTATCAGAACCAATGTCAAACTAAAGGCCTGCTCACTACCCCGAATTAAATCCCATAGAATTGAGCAGGCCATCATAAACAACATTTTTTTCTCCGTTTTAACAGGCAATCGAAATAGAACTCTCCTTTAATTTACGATATCCCAAAATAATACTCCTAACTGATGTCTTGAACATTATCCAAAAGATATTTTAAAGACAAATTGCAGATGACATCTAGAATTATTTTCTAAACTTTTTGTGTCTTTTTCTATTCTTTTGTAAATCTGTTTACCTTGCCTCTCATTTATGCTTGAATTTTATTTAAAGCTGGTTTAAGCTATTAAGGGTTTAAAAAATTATTTTTAGGTGATGTACTATGGCTTTAACGAATGAAGAACTGGCAAGTATGTATATAAAGTACAAGCAACAGCTAAATTTTTACAAACATCGTGATTCATTTCAAGATATAAATAAATACCTCGAAAGTAAAGAATACTTATCATTACTTAAATTGGAAATGAAAAAGCGCGGATTGAAGAAAAAACACGTAAAAAGGCAATGTAATTATTGATAGTTACAATACCACTTTCACAAAGAAATCATAACATCCTAGTGCTTAATTCATTTATCACTATATTTAAGACTGTCCCAAAAGCAAAGGTGTCCAAACACCCTATAGGGCAGTCTCTTTTTCTTTCTTTTAAATCTTAAATCGTTGCAGTGAAATTTCCTGCCACGCATCTTGAATGTCTCCAATCTACATTTCAGAATCCACTAAAGTATGTTAAATTAGAGGGCATTCCACAGGAAAAGGAAAATGAATACGCAACCCCACGCACTGCCAGTTCGTTCTTTGATAATCAGCATTCCGTAAATAATAATAAAAACAGTCACCGCTTCGATGATATTTTGGGCGGTTACTCCAACCATGCCATGAATCAAAAGACACATAATGGCACAAACAAATGCTCCCCAATTGAACCATCTCTTTTGAGATGGAAAGCGGGTATTTATTTTGTCACTGATCACGACATAATTAAATCCTTCGAAAAAACCCCATGCTGTGGCAATAAACCCCATACATATAGCATTAACAGGAAATTCGCTGGCTAATGCCTCACCCGTCAGCCAAACAGATTGAAATGGGAAATATCCGTTTGTCGGCTCAACAATCATATCAAACACGATGTATGGAATAAATACAGCAACAGACAAGAGAACAGCCTTTAAGGTCCCTTTGCTTTGCAATCCATGACACCGAAAACTTTCCTTTCTCAACAGGGATACAATGGTAATGCCAAGCCCGGCAGCACCAAATTGCGTAAAGGCCATCACAATGACCCGCACCAGAATTGAGATATTCGAGTTCTCGGCAAAACGATACAGTTCTTGTTGAAATGCCATGACAATTCCCAAAACCACAAACGTAACAATCACAATGATATTCAAATCCTGGTTAGCCCTCTTTTGTTGTACTGATAAATGTGAGCGCACCATCCTTCCACCCCTCGATTTTGAACAAGATATTTTGGCACCGTTCCTTTAAAGCTATATCTAAATACCCTCCAGATTTCCTTGTGTGTCGGGTACTCTATGAAATAGCTTTCTTTACCAAATTCTAGCATACCTTTCCTTCCTTAGATGTTCATTTTATGAAATATTCTTGAATTAAAGGCGGATATGAGTCTAAGCGACACACATTGGTCCTGATAAGCAACGTATCCTTTCCTAAACAAACACGAGAAATACGGGAGCTTCCGCGTTTCAGTTGAGCTTTATTTGATCGGCACTTTGGACCTCAATTGTAAAGGAAGCCGGAAATACCGACTTGATTTCCTTATACTGAAAAAAATCTTGGACCAATTCTTCAATCCTCTGACCTGTTTTCTTTGCCGCAGAGTCTGAACTATTTACAGACGTATTAATGATAATCGGATTCGATGCGTCTACCATGGTCACAGACGTCACCTGCAGTTCATCTATTTCTTTTAATCCTTTGTCAATTGCCGAAATGATTTTCTTCTTCCAATCTTCGTTCCCTTCTTCCATAAAATAGATTGTCAAATCATCCATATTAAACCCTTTTTCACGAACAAGCTGTGTAAATTCCTTCGCATAATAATTGAGCTGATAAGGATCTGTAATGGCAGCGCCATTTACTTGGAAAGATACAGTAAACCCTGTGATTCTTCCGTCAGCGGCTGAGTAGCTCGGTTCTAATACAGCGTCAGTTTGATGCTTCTGTTTCATTTCTTGGACAAGCGGCCGGATCATGTCTTCTTCCTGAATTTGTCTTGATGTTCGGTTTGTATCGTTCCAGAGAGGCATTACTTTAACGGAATAATCAGCAACATTCTCCTTTTGCAATACATCCTCCATCTTTTGCTCTAAACTGGTCTTCAAGCTGCTGAACTTTTTTTCGGAAGCTGGGCGAATAATAAGGATAGCTTCCTTTCTTTCTTGTGAAAGAGTTAATTCATACCCATTCGGCTGACCATGTTTTTTGAATACCTGTTTATTTATCGAGGATTCAAGAGCCTCTTTCAACTTGATCGATTCATAGTAGAAAATGAGCTGGTTTTTGCTGTATATCTTCGTCGCCTGTTCCGTTCTATTACTCGTCCGTTCGGTTCCGCAGGCTGTTAGAAAAAATAACATGCACAATCCTAATAATGCAAGTCTTATTGTTTTCAAACCGATCATCTCCTGAGAAATAGTGAGAATTGCTATGTATTCTTTTCCAAAACATAAAATCTAAAATAATCACATTATATTACAAATTATACCATATTGTTTTATGAAAATTTAGATAATTTTATACAATTTACTGGACTCCTGTAAAAAACTGGTCCTAGCGAAAATCGTCTAGTAATTGTTCACTTATAGATCCTTTGTCATGTATGAAAATAAAAAAGAGCTTATTCAGGATGTCAATGACGAGTCATCCGAATAAGCTCAAAAAGAAATCTTTAAAATATGTTGAAATTAAAGTTTTTTATGCTACCTTCACTGTTTGATTAGAAGAATGCTTTCAAACTTGCTAACACAGTAAGCACACCTACAACAATGACAAACACATTGCTAATTTTCCCTCTGTATTTAGCTAATGCAGGAACTTTACGAATCGCATACATTGGTAAAAGACACAGGATAGCAGCAACTAATGGACCGCTGAGGCTATCGATAAGTCCAAGAATGCTTGGATTTGTATAAGCAACATACCAGCATGTTAATACAACAAAAACAAGGATTATTGATTTAACGGTTTTTTCTTTAATATCTTTTCCACGCACTTTACCGGACTCAATAATCATGTCACGCATTACTTCGTATGCTCCTATATAATGGCCAAGGAAAGACTTTGTAATAGCCACAAAAGCAATGATGGGAGCCGCAATAGTGATTATAGGCGAACCAAGCTCATTAGCAAGATATGAAAGGATTGATAAGTTCTGTTCTTTTACCATTGCAAGATCACTTGGAGTCAAACTCAAGACACTGCTCCAAACAAAGAACATAACGACAGAGAATGTCATAATGTAACAAACTTTTTGTATTTGGGCACATTTGGCGTCAGTAGCATCTATTCCATAGGTTGCCCTCTGTTTCATAACAAATGACGATATAATAGGAGAATGATTAAACGAAAATACTATAATTGGCAAAATCAACCATATCATACTAAAATAACTTGTTCCTGTTGAAACAGTAGAAACACTTGAAAAACTAAGCATTGATGTATTCCACTGTGGAATCAAAGATATTGCGATAAAAAGCAGAGAAGCTATGAAAGGATATACTAGCATGCTCATTACCTTTACAGTAATATCTTGACCAAAATTCAAAATAACGATAAGACCGAGTACTAATACAAGCGATAAAATGGCCCTTGGCGGCTCATTCATGTGCAATTGATTCACGATAAAACTACTTGCAGTATTTGTTAGTGCAACCGAATACAACAGTACGATCGTATAAATTGAGAAGAAATATACGATGTTAAAAGCTATACTTGCCTTTTTCCCAAAATAATCTCTAATAGTGCCTGTTATTCCCTCTTCAGCAGAATCGGAACTGTATATCATTTTAGCAAGCGCTCTATGCGAATAGTACATGACAGGAAATGCAAGTATGGTAATTAACAGTAATGAAAATAAACCGCCTACTCCTGCATTAATAGGTAAAAAGAGTACCCCCGCACCGATTGCTGTTCCAAAAAGACTCAATGCCCAGGTGGTATCTTGTTTATGCCATTTTTTAGGATCTGGGTATTGTTTACTTTTTTCTGCAATATGTTCTTCTACTGCAAGATTCTTAGCTGCATTTCCATACATATATAATTCCTCCTCTTTAAATGTTGATATATCAACGGTTTGACCCGTTGGGGTTATAAGGTTAACTGCTTGATACTTTCTTACCCTTAAAAAGCGAATTCACTCCAGATTGCTTCCAGGATGAATCTGTTTATAGCAACAGTAGGATATTACTATAAAGATCCAATCCGTTGAATTTGTTGGCGTTTACAAAATACAGCAATTGTATAATTGTACATTATAGTAATAATGGATATCGATATACAATCTACGCTTTGTTGGGAAAGCATCGGAAAATGAGTTTTAACAATTGTTTACCATTTCACAATATGTTAATTTGTAGTACCAATCACTTTTACACATCAATGAAACAATTATAATTATTTATTATTATAATTATTTATTACTACAGATAAATAATCTTATTATATCTCTTTTATAGTAACCTTTTCTCCAAAAATTTTATTTTTAATAGCAACTCCTGTAGGTGTGGCTGCAATTCCGCCTAAACCTGTCTCTCTTAATTCATGAGGCATCTGTCTTCCAACTTTAAACATCGCTTCAATGACTTCATCGGCACTAATGATGTTGGTTACATTTGCTAATGCAATATCCGCTGCTACTAAAGCATTTGCCGTTCCAATGGCATTTCTCTTAACACAAGGAATTTCTACCAAACCTGCGACCGGATCACAAACTAAACCGAGTAAATTTTGTAGTGCAGTTGAGAAGGCTTCAGAAGATTGCTGTGGTGTTCCTTTGGCAGCTTCTACTGCAGCAGCAGCAGCCATTGCCGAGGCACTACCTACTTCAGCTTGACATCCTCCGAATGCTCCGGAAATACAAGCGTTATTTGCGACTACCATTCCAAATAATGCTGAAGTGAATAGAAAATGAACCATATCTTCATGACTTAACTGTAACGTATCTTTAATGCTAAATAGTACTCCCGGGATGGTTCCACTCGCGCCTGCTGTTGGAGTCGCACAAATAACACCCATCGCAGCATTTACTTCGTTAACACCAATAGCGTTTTGAACCCCAAACATCATCAAATCTCCAGAAAGAGTTTTTCCACTTTCACAGTATTTTTTTATTTTAACAGCATCTCCTCCGGTTAATCCGGTTGGGGAAAATACTCCGTTTCCCTCAATACTTTTCTTCACAGCATTTTCCATAGTCACTAAATTTTTTTCCATTTTACGCCATACTTCTTCATAAGAAGTTTTAGTTTGCTCGACTTCTTGCTCGATGGCTAATTGATAAATTGGCTTTTGTTGATTACTGGCTGCATCTACAATTTCTTTGATGGTCATGTACATATAAATTCTCACCCCCTTAATTAATTAAAGAATAATGATATTAGCTTGCCTCAATTTCTTCTGTATATTACTAGGTAATTGAGAATCCAAATCAAATTCATATAAGCGTTTTCCATCTTTTTCCAGGCTAATAAAGTTGTTAATGTCCACATTACATTGTTTAAAGATCCTGCGTAAGACCATTTCAAGGTCATCTCTTTCGGAAATTGCTATAACAACTGGCAATGGCCCTTGAAGATTTAAGCTAAACCCGTCAATTTCAATATGCTTGATTTCAATTAATCCGCCACCAACTGAAATACCCATTGTTCTAATACTTCGACTTTCATCCTCCAGATAAACATCTGCAGTATTCGGATGACCGGCAGGACTATCACCCGCTTCTTCTATAAAGGTGATATCAATTCCCTGAGATTCTGCTATCTGAATAGCACCGGGCACTCTGCTATCATCGGTAGTAAATCCTAATATACCCGAAATAATTGCAAAATCAGTTCCGTGCCCTTTATGGGTTTCAGCAAATGATTCATAATACTTCACCACAACTTTTTTTGGAAGACCTTGAAATAATTTGTTAGCAACCGCTCCAATAGCTAAGGCACCTGCAGTATGCGAACTCGAGGGACCTATCATAATCGGACCAATCACATCAAAACAACTTTTGTAATTAACAACTTTTTTTTCTTTAATAGGCACTACGTTCATGTTCATATAAGATTCCTCCCCATAATTAATTAAGTATTTAATTTGCATCCAAATGTAGTTACTGGGTTCCCAATCCAAAATTGATACAATGATTCCTACTGTTATTCCAAAATAACAACTGTTCCAAAATCAGGACCAGATTAGCTGCAATCATGTCAGCTTAAGTAAGAGGCTCAATAGAAACTGTAGTAGAATTATCATCAAATTTCATTTTCTTAAATAAACATGAAGTTTAATAGTAAACTTCCATAACAACCTAAAGCACCAATTGCCATTGTACCCTTGAGCTTAGTAGAATCATTCCAGCTAAGGGAATAATAGCAAACGTTGCGAAAGGGCTTTCAACACTAGCGGTAAGAAAAATTCCAACTATAATAAGGACTGATTAAACACCAAGAGAAATTATCGTCTCAATAATATTTGCAGCAATTGGAGCTATCAAAAAAAAACGATTATTCATTTAATCATCCTTAACATGTTTTGGAATAATTTATTACAGTAATTATTTTTTATTACCGCATGTATAAAGTATCACATGAAAGTTCGATATGTCAATATAGTAATAATAAATTATTTTTATAGAAATTTATTATTACATCTTGGAATGTTACTAAAGTCTGTTATAATTTCAGTATATTAAACGGTTCACGTGTCATAGTAAATATCTTAAATTCGTTTTATTCTTGAGCTTCAGAACGGTAAAGCATCCGGTCATCAATAGATTTAACATCTTAGAGTGAATATGACGAGATGGACACATTTTACTCATCTCTGAAGGTAAATTTAGAAACGATTAGACCTCTTTTCCAATAATCCTGAAAAAATGATTGAGATTTACCATGGCGATGGAACAAAATAAGCAGTTTCAAAGCAAAATAGTTTTAAAATGCTTTCTATCTAGGGAATGATTGAAATTTGCATTTAGGGGAGTTTTACATATCATCTTCTTCGTTTCATTGATGAGAAACTCTAAAAAATCTATCATATTCCTTTTTAAAAAAAGAAAGCGCTTCATAGAAGGAGGAGTACTTAATTGGATAATGAACTATTTCGACACTATCAAAATATAATGAATTATTTTGGGGAAATTTTGGGATCTAATTATGAATTTGTCTTACATGTTTTAAATCCTGATGGAGGTTCTCAGATTGGTTACATCGTCAATGGAGAGTTAAGTGAAAGAACTTTAAGTGGTCCATTAACTAATTATGCAAAAAAGTTAATCACCAAAAAAGTATATTTAAATAAAGATTATGTTGTAAATTATGTTGGAGAAGGACCAAAAGGTAAAAAATTTCGTTCATCTACTCTATTTATAAAAGATAGTGAAGGTCAATTACAAGGTCTTTTATGTATAAATTTTGATGCGGGTGCTTATAGGAAAGTCGCAAAGGATATATTAAAGTTGGCTAATCTAAGCCTTGACATTGAACATATCGAAAAGAAAACTGATCAGGAACAACCTGTTGAAAAACTTACCGATAATGTTCGTAATATCATTTATACAGCCATAGATAAAGATATATTAGAATCTGGTGCTCAATTATCACCCGAACAAAAGAAACTTGCTATTTCCAAATTAAAAGAATATGGGGTATTTGATATTAAAGGCACAATAAATGAAGTTGCTGATATTATGAGAATATCGGAATCAAGTGTTTATCGTTATCTTCAAATGATATCACGTAACGAAAAGTATGATAAATAAATGTTTTGTCGTAAATAGCCCGACAGACAATAGAAGCGAACCGTGAAATAAACCTACAAATTTTTTATAGGATTTAACAATAATATTAAGAAGTTACTTGATTAAAAAGTAGATTCATAAGTTGAAGAACCGATTTTAAAAAATATCGAACTATATTCATTTTTATAACGATGAACGCCCCACCTCTTAGCTATAAGCCCCCTATCTCTGTTTATGGCCTGAGAGTGATTCATCTTTAATAGGAAATACTTCTCAGAGGAGGTTCTGTCAATGGTTCGGCAAAGTCCTCGCTACGCTCACCTTTGACAAAACTTCCCTTAAAAATATGCACTCCCCCCGCTTGTTGCTTTAGTGCGTACCTCTTAGCTACGAATGGTAAATATTCTTAAGTAAAATCCTGACCTACCTTCTGAATGATAACAAGAACTCCCATTACGGTGCTGTGGCTCATCTTATGCAAAAAGACCCTCTTGGTCAATTGTAGTATATGCCTACGAAGCCTTTTGTTTTCTTTTCTCTGTTAAAATGTTAGAATTTTCTTTACAATACTCTTATATAATGGAAAATGAATCATGAAAATATCATACATCCGTTTCCTTCTTTATATTGAGAGAACTTGTTACCGCGACCAATCTTTTTTGTTAGGAGATGAACAAATGAAATCTGCGCCTATTTCGAGTCAGGAAAGGATTGCGACGATTGACATTATCCGTGGCTTTGCCCTAATGGGAATTTTTCTTGTCAACATGCCCACCTTCCACTCACCAATCTTTTTGGATCAATATCCTGAATACAGTGGTATTGACAATTGGGTCGATATACTTATGCAAATGTTTGTCCAGACAAAGTTTTATACGATTTTTTCCTTCCTTTTCGGCTGGGGCTTCTTTATCTTTATCAAGCGAGCGGAACAGAAAGGGTTACATCAATATCGGCTATTTTCAAGGAGACTTATCACACTCTTATTACTTGGAACTGTTCATTTTATCTTAATTTGGTATGGCGATATTCTCCATACATACGCTCTTGCCGGATTTCTCCTGCTCCTATTTTATAAACGTAAGATAAAGACATTGCTTATTTGGGCCTTCAGCTTGCTAACGCTGTTTTATGCCCTCATAGGCTCACAGTTTTTAATACCTGCTACAGATTACAAGGAATTACAGGAAATATACGAGACGGAGAATGCTCGTAATATGGAGGAATATATAAATACGTATACTGATGGTACGTATTGGGAATGGGTTACGTACCGTTTTGAAATGGAAGTATTGCCCCAAGCAGCTCAGCTTCCAATTATTATCCTTCCCATATTAGCAATGTTTTTGTTAGGTCTTGCGGCAGGAAAAAGCGGTATATTTCATCCGGATTCACCCTACCGGTATCTAATCAAGAATATTTGGCTGATATCACTCACAATAGGTATACCTTTAGCTGTAATGGTGGGGCTGCTAAAGTTGGACATATTAGAGTTTGGTGTCTATCAATCCAATGCAGTCTTTCTCTTTACCAGTCTAAGCGGATTGCCACTGTGTTTCTTCTACATGTCATCACTTACACTGCTACTGCAAAAAAAGACATGGCAAAAATGGCTCCGTCCACTTAAGTATTTGGGACAAATGGCCTTAACCAACTATATGATGCAAACACTAATTTCAGTCTTTCTTTTCCTTGGGTTGAATTTATACAACAAAGTAAGCCTTACAGTAGGGACACTAATTTGTATGGCTGTATTAATTATGCAAATCTTCCTCAGCATACTATGGCTGAAGCATTTCTCCTTCGGACCGCTGGAATGGATTTGGCGGTCTCTAACATACGGCTACTTACAGCCTATAAAAAAGAAACACAAAAAGACCGAACTTTCAATAACAGGTGATTTTCAAAGCAGAAAATGAGGAGTTAGATTTGCTTCTAAACATCTCAGACAAATCGGCCTAAACTGATTAAAAAATTCCTTAGTTTGAAAATCGGTATTTTCAAAAAAATAAACAGTTTTATTAAACCTTGACTGCCAAAAATAATCGAAAGTAATTTTATGAATTATATGATATCTTTGATTTAGAATCTGTTTTTATAGAGAAATGGCAAAGGGGGGTGCTTTTGTGACAGTGAGGGATTCACATGAACGCCGGAAGATCTTTTATGAGGAGCTAAAGACATTAAAGGATGAGGAGTATATCAATAATCTTGATTATAATCGGATAAAAGATGCCTACCATCTATATGTTCAAAATTTAGATAAATACCGCCTAATGGAAAAAATTGAAGCATCTCTAAAAGCATCGGCAGATTCCGAATCAAACACCATGATTAAGGAACATGAACTAAGCGCGCAGCCAGAGACCGATCCGCTGAAGGAACTAATTCAAAGGCTAAAGGAAAGGCAGCAGCAAGAAGCTGAAGCAACGCAAAAAAAGCAAACTAATCATCACAAATCTTTAGGAGATTCCAATTGGCAAATTTCTTCTTCTGACGGCGCTCAACATGGGTCTATGCTTGGAAAAAGCCAAGAAACGGCCTCACCAAATAATGTACATAGCAAGTCGGCACAAAAAGATGCCCCGACAGAGCCTCCGTCGGGGGCTGTGCTTGAAAAACCGACGAAGTTTGGCACCAGGCCTCCAAAAAATGCCGAACAATCAAGAGGGAAAAATATAACTTGGGGGCTAATTTTAGGGGTTATCCTTCTCTTTATTGGTGGATTGGTATTTGGAACGAGCAACTGGAGCTCAATGAACTCCCTATTTAAAGTAATTCTTGTATCGTTAGTCTCAATTGTCTTTTTTTCAATCAGCTTTATGGCCGATAAATATTTTAAAATTACGAAAACAGCCTTTGCGTTTTTAACATTAGGTAGCTTATTTTTACCTATTACATTTATTTCTATCTCATTTTTCAAATTACTAGGAACATGGCTATCCTTGTATGGTGAAGGAAAATTCGTGTTTGCTTTTATATCCAGTCTCGTTTGTCTTTCGTTATACATTTACATTGCAGCAACATATAAGCACCGGTTATTCGTCTGGTTTACTTATTTAACAGCTACATTAGTGGCTGCCTTTTTGTTGGCGCTAACCTATTTACCGAGAGATTTCTTTTATTTAGGCATAATGCTGTATAATGCAATTTTATTGTTTGGTTACTATAAACTTAAAAATCATGAAAAATTTGCCATTTTCACAAAGGAATTGCCGATATACATCCAATTAAACTTAGTTGTCAGTACGTTGCTAATGCTATTATTCTTTGAGAATGAACTATTTTATAGCTTCAATATTCTATTAACCGCAGTGCTGTATATTGCGATGGTTTTTGTTAATAAATCCAGGCACTATCATATTGTATTCACTCTGCTATTTGTCTACGGTATGTATCAGCTTATTGAAAACTCTGTTTTGCAGTATTTCGATTATATCGGATTTGCCTTGATTGGGATGCTGTTTTTACTTTTTCAAAAATTCACAGAAAAAGAACCTAACATGGAAAAAATATTCCGTTTTACCAGCGGAATCATTTCGTTCTGTGCATTTATTTTCATTAGTTTTCAGGGGCTGCTGCTGCGCTCTGATGAGGATTCATTCGTATTATTGGGAGCCTATCTAATTATCGCAGCTAACTATCTGATTCTAGCCAATATGGTTAAGTTAGTCATATTCCGCTATTTAGCACCGATCTTTTTGATGGCAGCCAGTCTGCAAAGCTATTATGTTCTGTTAAAGGGACTGAATGGAAAATGGATCGATATTTACCTGTTTGCCTTTGCTTCCGCGTTATTTGCTGTTTTCTACATTCATAATGACTTTAAATATTTCACTGTGATAAAGAAAAGCAGCTTTGTTATATCAATCGGCACAATGATATGTACGATCCTATTCGCTCTTTTTAGGGGAGAAATTTCACAGGGAGCATTTCTCTTGTTTGCCTTCGGGGTGATTTCAATCATTACCTCTCAACATACGGATAATTCTCGTTTGAAGCAAACTGCGACATGGGTAAATCCAGTCAGCTGGGGATTATCTATTGTAACCCTTTTCGATTATTTGAACCAAACCTTTGCCTTTTACAGAAATCAAATAGAAATCACCGGGCATCTAGCATTAGGCGGTCTTCTCCTTTTAGGAGTCAGTTATCTATGGAAAAAAAGAAACGAGACCACCTTTGAAATGAACACATTCTATACGGGTGCTGCTCTTTATACTCTTAGCATGCTCATGACCCCGTTTGAGGGCAATGAACATCCTTATCTGACATCATGTATATATCTCGTTGGCATTGCCATCTATCTTTTACTCGTATATAAAACAAAGAAAAACATACTTTGGGTATTGGTCAGTATCGCCTCTCTCGCCTTTTTAAACTCATGGAAGGATATCCTGAAACTATATATGGACAGACAATGGCTGGTGTTATATAGTCTTTTGATTCCTGTCATTTTATTAGCGGTATCTGAATTTATCGGGAGAAAAAAGCAGGAGTTAAAACCTTACTTTTTCTGGACGGCACATGTTTATTTAGTTCCTGCCTTCCTTTTCTCGATATTTATTATTGAATATGCCGGCCTGCATCCTGCGATCCAGTTGGCTGTATTGGTTACTTATATTTATAGTTCGTTGAGACAGACAAAGGAATGGGAAATAAAATTATTTCTCTATGCCGCCTTTACTGTGTTTCCTGTTATTCTTTATCAGCATTTCCAATATTACCAGATTGAGGATGTTTTGACTGTTGATTATTTATTCCTGATTGTGAGCGGATTGATCACTTTTGTATGGAGTGTAGCCAATACAATATGGAAAAGAAGGATTGACTGGTATCTTGTTCCACAGGCTGTTGTTGGACTGCTGACTTTTATAAGCTTTTATCATCATGAAGGCATGATTCATTTTCTTCTCTTTGCAGTCTACACGCTCATTACCTTATTCCTGCTGCATAAGAGAAACTGGACGTTGTTCAATCTTATACCGTTATTTTTGGTCGTGCCATACATGATACAATTCCTGCCTTCACTCGAAAAATGGATGCAGATCGGATTAGCCCTTCTCATATTTTTTGCCCACCATTTGTTTGGTAAATGGACATATAAAGAGCTTGTAACAAACAATTCAAAGGTAGAAATTGACTGGTATACGATTACTTCAGCTGCCTATATCATCATGCTGTTTGTAATTATTCCAGGAGGGGAACCGCTATGGATGAAATTAATTCCTGCTTTAATAGTGGTATATTACCTATTTATGCTGATTAACCGCTTCTCTGACATAACAACACAAAAGATTGTCAAGACGTTGGCTACCATCTCGATTTTGCTGCCATACTACACGATTTTATTAGAATTTGAATTAAACCAATATATCGAAACCGAGCTGTACACCCTACCGTTTATCGTTCTAACGATTTTCTTAAGCAGACGTACGTGGAATGATCATAAAAAGGTGATGAATGCGATGCAAACAGCCGTCCTATTGTTCATTACCATTATTTTGATGATTGATGCACTGGAAAGCAATACCATTTACGATGCGATTATTATCGGAGTTTTATCATTAACGTCAATCATTGGCGGTATGCAGGCTCGAATTAAATTATATTTTCTCACGGGCATTGCTGTTTTACTGCTGAATGTCCTTCTGCAAACAAGGCCGCTTTGGGGCAGTTTCCCATGGTGGGGATACCTTGTTATTGCAGGACTCATCTTAATCAGTTTTGCCGGCTTTAATGAAAGACAAAAGCAGAAAAATGATTCAGATGGTCAATCGTTCCTACAAACAAAAAAGAAACAATTCTTGCGGAAATTCAAGGATTGGGATTAAACAATATTTCTTTACCAATAATGTAAGAATATCCTTTAGGAACTATCCCATAAGGTGTCAGACATCCATTATTTATCTATATCCTGTGCAGATATATGCAAAGTGATACTAGATGCTTATTGTGGTGTCTAACACCTTTTCTTTTGAACAGTTCCATTTGTAAAAATCAATACAATGCCCTTATTCCTTTATAGATTTTAATACCCAAAATGCTTTGTCACGGATTAAACATGTAAAGGTGCCTTTGTTTTATTTTTCACAAACGCTTTACGATTTTTGCCATAAATAAATCACAACTTTGCAACAATTCAGGCCTTCAAAGTCTGATTTTTAGAGTAAAATAAATATATGAAAATGTTGTAAGCGTTTACAAAAGGATTTATTGATAATGACTATCTCTTATTGTTAATTGAATACAGTTTTGCGGCAAAATTCTACAAGGAAAGGAATGGGATAATATGGACTATCGAAATGTTATTGCTAAATTAGAAGAAAATAAAAGAAAATTAGAAAAGAAATTAGAAAATAAAGACCTGTCTAAGGAAGAACATGAGTCAATCAAGCACTCGCTCGAAAATTATGACTACATTATCCAGTTAACAGAAATGAATCGCTTTGAACGTGGTTTTGTTGAATAAAGTAGTTTCTTCTTTTATCAATATATCGCTCATGTGAATTTTCCAATTTTTCATACTTCACCGTATATCCTTCCAATAAGATATACGGTCTTTTTTACAGCAATAAATATCTTGTACCTCCTCACTATCCTTTCAATCGTAGCAAAACCTCAAGTGCTGGAAACTGCTATAGACAAACTGATACCAGCAAATTACCTTCCTTGTCAAAAAAATTCCGGCATGATCCATTCGCGCAATGCAAATATTAAGCTTGGAAGGCTGTAGGATTGCTTTCCAAATTCCTATATTAGGAGTGGTTGCATTGAATAATTTATCAGATGCACTAAATAAGATGGTTGGCAGAAGGAGGAACAGTCGCGGATATTTTGGGGCAGCTTTAATTGCTTTGGGCATGAGTGTAGCGGCACTCGGTCTTTACAGAAGGAATGGGCAAAAACCAAAACTTTCGCTGCAAAAAATAATAAATAATTTCCGAGCAGGAACAAATGCTGGACTAACACCTGCAACGGCAGCTAATACTGAATTCGCTAATGAATTAACACCTGCAAAAGATTTATTAACAAAGAAATAAATTAGTACTTGAGGCTTTCCCATCTGGGTGGCCTCTTTTATAGAAATAAGCTCACCGATTTTCTGATCATCGGACCGCCAATGAAAATATCTTTGGAAAAAGCGTTCGTTTAAGGATCAGCGCCTTTGTGCTCAATTTGAAAGAAAATCCTCACATTTTTTTTACTCTATTGGGCAAATTAAGGGTAACTTATTACAAGGAGAAAAGGATATGGATGAAAAAATATTCTATGCCATCAATGGACTAGCTGGTCGCTTTACTCCATTAGATAGGCTGATGATTTTGATTTCGAATAAAACCCGCTACGTATTTTTGCTTTTTTTAGTGATTTTCTGGTTTAAACATCCTTCTCATCAAAAACTGATAATCCATTCAGGAAAAGCAGTTATTTTATCCTTGCTTTTAAACACGCTCATTAAATGCTTTTATTCAAAGCCCCGTCCTTTTATGAAAAGGCGTGTCGGAATCTTAATTCCGTCAAAAACAGATTCTTCTTTTCCAAGCAAACACACCTTGCTTTCCTTCGCTGTCTCTACTTCTGTATTTCTTCACGAACGCCTCATCGGCTCCATATTATATGGATTGTCTTTTTTTACGGGCATATCACGAATTTGGGTAGGCCATCACTATCCATCCGACATTCTCGGCAGTGCCTGCATTGGCAGCTTAAGTGGTGTGATTATGGATAAAGCGGATTTTTTATGTTTAAAAAATACATAAAAACCTCAAAAGAAGAAAAGCTATACTTTTGGTTCTGAGAAAACTTTCAGTGTGCCGCTCTTTTTCCGATATGAGAGAGGGATGAACAACATGAAGGGTAAAATCAGTTGATAAAAGGAGAATTTTCTCCGTTTAAAAAGCCAGTTCCGTTTTAAAGCGGTCTGGCTTCTCCTTTATTCTATATTTTAGGTTCGAGAACCCGTCCCCATGCGTTCCCTGCAGTGAATCATGAACCTTTTTTGATGATTCCAAGTGGTTTTCCCAGTGATAAAATCGTGCGGCCAAAAAATCCGTTTAAAAAGATTGCCCCGCAAGCGTAGAACCCAAGAATAGCAATTGCAAACTCCGAAAAAGCTCCCAATTTGGCAAATAGCTCATGATTAATCTCCAGCGTTACCAAAGCTAGTGAAATAAACAATACATCAATTAATAATAAAATAGCAAAGAACACCTTATTGGCTTCCATGGCAGCCACTGTAATAAATAATGAAAAGACAAAATATCCTATAAAGGCAAACGCTAATTGCCGAGGATCTGCTACTGGTCCAAGTTCCCCAAACCAGCCCAATCCAATTGCCCAATGGAATGCAACACCAGACCAGAATAATCCATATGCACCCAGAACAATCGCTCCGAAGTAATTATTATTTTTAAAATCAATAAGAGAGGCCCAAATTTGCGCCAGTGAACCGAGGATAATCGCCCATGGAATGATGAATGCTGTCCCCTCTGTCCATCCTAGTTTTTGGGATGATGCAACCAACGTTACCATCGCTAAGCCAAATACTCCAAGTGCTGTTGCATCAGACATAACTATTTTAGTATTAACCGAAACCGCTTTCAATTCTGATATAGACGTAACTTGTGGCCTAGCTTTTAATTCTTTTGCTTCTGACATCCTTTCCAACCCCTAACTCATCAAATATAAAAATGATTTATCTACCTGATTTTCAGCAAAAAATGTGGTAATAACCTCCTCTCCAACAAGATTATGCAATATTCTGCCTTTTTAGTATAACTGATTTATCTCTGGATTTCGATATAAATTTTTGAAAATTATATATAATTTTAATTTTATGAATATTAAACCGATTATATCTTTTAACCTGCTTTTTTAAGTATGCAATAGGGATGAACAACTGATATTTCCTTAAATTCCTTTCTTCATAACAGCTTTATCATTCATATTACCTATAGAAATTCACTGTTTAGACAAACTTAATCATCATTTAACTAGAATTCTTTGCTCACCCTTTCGTAATATTGCTCAGTATTTGGTATATTTACTATTGATAATATGTCTTTTACAAACTGTCAGGAGGGTTTATATGCAGGGAAAATTCAATGCATTAGTTGTCAATAAAACCGGAGCGGAATTCTCCGTGAAAGTACAGCCCATTTGTTTCAATGACTTGCCGGAAGGAAACGTTCTCATTAAAATAGCGTATTCCGGCATAAACTACAAAGATGGCCTTGCTGCTGATCCAAATGGGAAAATTGTGCGCAGCTATCCGTTTGTTCCTGGCATTGATTTAGCCGGTACAGTCGTATCATCATCAGACCCTCGTTTTCGTAAAGGTGATAAAGTCATTGCCACCAGCTATGAAATAGGAGTCTCTCATTTTGGCGGATTTAGTGAATATGCCCGCATTCCAGCTGACTGGATTGTCCCATTACCGGAAAAAATCACCTTGAGAGAGGCAATGATTTATGGGACTGCTGGCTTTACGGCAGCACTATCCATTGTTAAACTCGAGGAATACGGCATTACACCTGATCAAGGAAAGATCCTGGTCACTGGTGCAACAGGTGGCGTCGGCAGTTTAGCTGCGGCGATGCTTGCTCAGCTTGGCTATCAGGTTACTGCCAGTACAGGCAAGACTGCAGAACATGAATTTCTTTCACGGATAGGTGTCTCTGAAATCATTTCCCGCGAAGAAGTATATAATGGAAAAATCAAAGCGCTCGATAAACAGATATGGGCAGCTGCGGTTGATCCGGTAGGCGGACAGATGCTAGCTGCTATTTTAAGCAAAGTCCTATATGGCGGAGCAGTTGCAGTCAGCGGCTTAGCTGGCGGGACAGATGTCCCGACAACCGTATTTCCGTTTATCCTTAGAGGCATCAGCTTGCTGGGCATCGATTCAGTTTATTGCCCAATGGATACCCGGCAGAAGGTTTGGAAACGGATGGCTGGTGATTTAAGACCAGACTGCCTGTCAGATTTGGTACAGAAGGAAATCTCCCTTGAACAATTGCCAGAAGAACTTCCTACCCTTTTAAAAGGACAGGCTAGAGGAAGAATCATTGTCAAGCTATAAGAAAGGAAAGACTGTGCCAAGTACTTACACAGTCTTTCCTTTATGTAGACCCTTATTAATGAAAAGCAAACATCCCGGCAAAACCATCGCGGAATTTTCGCACCCCGCCTTTTGACGGATGTACTAAATGGGTATTCACAATTCCAACCCGATCTAGCATTTTTTTGGACTGCTGCCCTAAGCAAACAATTTGAATATTTTTCGGGCATAAACACAATAATTTATTGAAATAATAAAGTCCTGCTTCTAGCTCATTTTCGCTTGGCATCCTGTTACTTAAAAACCCTTTCGCTTCATTGAATGGATGGAAGGGAAAAATATCCCACATAATGATTTCAAATGGATTCATACGATGCTCCCTAATAGCCTTCCAAATAATCGTAGCCATTTGCTCGCTAAATCCCTGCTCCTTTTGTGACTTTTTGAATTCAGAACACTCTGGATTACTGGTTCTTCTTCCTGCTTTACCTGAAAAAACATGATGGTATTCAATCTCCTGATGAAGACCGATTACCATTCTTTCTGAGGTCATAGGGATGCCGGAGAACCGCCCTCCCTGATATCCCATGGCTTCTCCAACAAAAAGAAAGCGGGCATTTGTCAGCCTTTCCGCAAGAAACCGCTGCAAATGCTCTCTTCTTATCATAGGAGCACTTTTCCCAATATCATATTCATCCGTATATTCTCCCCATGGATTCAAAACATCATCTGCTGCCATATAGTCCTTTAATTCATCTATAAAACCTGTCACTGTCAACACCATCACTCCAATACTTATGACTTGAGACAATATGTGCTCATCATTTCATTTTAAACTGGTTTTAAAAAATTAGATTCATAGAATAATATTTGTATAAACACCGTTTAACCGTCTATGAAAGCTCCGATTTGAATTTCATTGATCTTTCTTATTCTATTTCATTTTATCATAATATTTGAAATTTTCATTTCATAACCCTAGTTTTCTCTAAGATCTGCATAAATTTTTCCATTTTGATACTTCAATGTCATTGGAAACTATCCAGTTATGAACGGTTATACATCAACTTCACTTTTCTTTCACAAATTTGTATAGTTAATCCAATTTTTCTGAGACTATTTCCGCAATAATCTTAGGAGGATATTTAATTAAAAAAATGAAGCAAGGGATGTTTCAATAACTCCAAAAGAAAGCACAAGCCTGAAACAGTCCCTTCTTCATTTTCGTTACTATGAACGAAGATTTACAGGTTTTTGAAGCTTCTCTTTAATGAATTGAAAAGCATATAGTACTAATGCACGTATGATATGGGTAGACCAATATTGAAATTTGGATAATTTTTTTAAAGAAAATATCCTAAATCCATCTAAATACTGCAGTCCAAAGAAAATAAATATCATATGAAGAAGCTTATTGGAAATGAAGAAGGTTAAAAATTTACCGTAGGTTAATTTTAACATCCAGATGCTTATCACAAAATAGGGTCCAAGTAGAAGAAAATCCATACTATTTAACAGGGAATATCCTTTATAAAATTTCCACCACTTCCGTTTTTCTCCATAACTGTCCAGTAGCTTTGTAAAAATAATAATAAAGATAGCTGCTGACATAAATCTCTTTAATGCATATCGTCCGATGAATGGTAATGTGAGCCAAGGTACCAGTAATAAGGACCATAACATTTTTGATCTGTTCATTCATACACCTCCGATACTTTATTCTGTGCCATTTCTCAATAATTATCCAGCTTCATCCTAAATGAAAAGGCAGCCCCTCATTTTTGAAAGGGAACCGCCTAGTTAATCGAATGATTAAATAATACTCGGCACAGAATATAAATAAACGGTAGATGTCTGACACCTTATGAGATAACTTCATCATCAAACATTTTTCATTCTTAAACATGCCTTCTTTCCATTAAATGAATGCCCACGCCTGTCATCGCAATACCCATCAAAAGCAAAATACCGATTGGATAGAAGAATTCATCAATTGGATAGTGATAAACGGCTATACCATTTAGAAGTTCCATTCCATATGTGACCGGGTTGATTTTTGATAGTGCAAGTAAAAATTTCGACTCTACAATTTCAATTGGCCAGTAGGCACCGCCAATCATTGCAGAACCGACCGCTACAATCGGCAGCACACCATTAAATTGCTGGGTGTTTCTGACCAACTCTGTAATTAGAATGGATAGTGCAACAATGGAAAAGACGTATGGCAACAGAAGAAGACAAACTACAAGAAATTTCCCATTAAAATCCTCACCAATAAGAAAGCGGAAAATCAACATGATAATCAGAAGCTGCACATAGCCACTGAAAAAGCTGAAAATAAAATTTCCTGCATACATTTCCCATTTCTTCACCGGTGATAGGATCATCCGGTCCCATAAGCCATCCTTCTTTTCGATTAAAATAGATAAGACATTATAGGCAATCGTATAGATTACAAAGAATAATGTAGACGGGCTCTTTCTGATTAATCGACTTGATTTCCTGTGAAACAGCCGCATCCACTCTATTTTGGATTTCTTTATAGTCGATTCCCCGTTGCCCAAGATAAGCACCTAAAGTGACTTGCTCTTGATACTCTCTAGGATGAAACGTACCACACTTACTCCAATTTGAGACCCTTCATTCTGGTAGAAGGCTAATTTAGGCTGTATTTCATTTTGAACTAATATATCGCTGGGTCACTGACCAATACGCCGCTGGCTTCATCACAATTGAAGCCAAATAAAAAACGCCCATCAAGGCGTTTTTTATTCCAGCTTAGCTGCTTCATTATTGTCTTTTATCATTTTTCTGACATCCTGGAGCATTTGCTCATAAGTTGTATTCACATTTTGCATAATCTTCTTATTTGAAGCAGGTTTTTGCGAAATCTCGATTGTTTCACTAAAATCACTGTATTCCATCGCCTTTCCCTCCAAAGAATTATTTGTGTTGCATCATGTTCATTTACGCTAACTTATCCATTTGTAATCCGACTCTTCTCCTTTATTCCGATCTTGCTGATCTCAGAGACTACTTAACCTATTTTTTTCATCTTTCCTAATTGACTGTTATTTCGCTATCGTTCACCTCCATTCCATGTTCTTAACATTTGAATGGAAGAAAAAAATATACATTCAAATTTCATCTTAAATGGCTGTCCATTACAAGCAGACATTTAGCGCGGCACATTTTTCTTTCATCCACAAAAAACCTTTTTAATACAAAAAACAGCCCCCCATTTGGAAGGAGGCCATTGAAAAAGTCCAACTAATTTAAAAGCTAAGACGAAACAATACAATATATTGAAAATCAACATTCTTTAAATACTAGTTATAGATGTCCTTATAAGTTGTTTTTGATGGCTAGGTACTTTTTCAGCAATCTCCCATTTGGAAGCCGATTTATTATCGTTCATGAAAGCAGCCGCCTTGCCGTAATCTCAGTAAGAAAGTTTTGAAACCATCACTTCTAAAAGCAGGTGTTTGCAGAAATATTTCTGCCTGTCCTCCCTATCATAACGTCAGAGTTCTATCATTTACATTTCAATATTAAACTTCCTATTACGGCATAAGGGTTAGGGTTAACCCCTTATTATTGTTACAGTGTTCTAACCTCTTATAAGTCAGCCAAATCTATTTGGTCATTTTAAACGCATCATTAATTGCATCCTCAATCTTTCGGTTGTTCATCTGAGCCTTGATGTATTTTTTCGTGACATTGATGTCCTTATGGCCAGCCAATCGGGATACTGTTTCAATGTCCATGTTATTATCAATCAATCTTTGACAAAATGTATGACGTAATTTTTGTGGGTTCACATTGTACTTTTTGAGCATATATTGTACCGCTCTTTCCGTCAACCGATCACCAGCATTCGATACAAACACCGCTTCATGAGTATGAGTTTCCAAATACAGTTCCAAATACTTTCTTGCCTCTTTTGACAAGGGAACGATTCGCTCTTCTCCGTATCTGTGCACTTTTACTTCATGTTTTTCCAAATCAATATCTGCACGATTAAGATTACATAGCTCAGATATACGAATACCTGTATGAAGCAGTACATAGACAATAGTGATATTTCGAAGGTCTCCATCTGCTTTGACACTTTTAAATAAGTGAGTATATTCTTTAGCAGATAATGTTTCAATTTCATAGTTTTTTTCAACAGGCTTTATATCGAGTCCGAAGGTAAGCTCCGGTTTCCCCAAAAATTTCGCAAACGTTCGAATGACACCAATTGTTTTATCTATGGTGGTGATACTTTTTTGTTGATCCTCTAAATAATAGATATATGCTTGGATGTCTGTTTTTTGTAGTCGTTGAATACCTGTTCCGTTCTCTTGAAGCCACTCTTGATACTTTTCTATTTCCCTGCCGTATGTTTTCACAGTACTAGGTGATTTTTTTTGTTCCTCTAACCAACAGCAAAAATCATGAATCAGCGGAATAGCTTCAGAAGAAAATTTTTTCAATTTTGAAACCTCCTAATAGTCATTGACACTTTCATTATAACGAAATTATTATAAGAAGTAAACTTCGACGAAATCACTATAAATTGGTTAATGGAGTGCAGGATTGACAAGCGATTTATGCCACCTTCACCCTGCATTTACCGCTTCCACTTCTAAATACCTCACAACGCAAAGATTGATGAAAATTCGTATACTTTCAAATATTATACAACAATCTATTAATATTTCGCTAATAATTTATACGATTGTGTATTTTTAAAATCCACCGTGATATCCATTTCCTAAGTAAAACACATACAGACTCAGTTCTTAACAAACTCTCTAATCATTTGCCATTCCTGCACTTTTTCTGCAAATGATTTCACATTCTTCCCTGGTACCGGACTGGTAGATGGCAACCTGCGATAAGGTATATTGTGCAATTTCTCCAACCCTATTTTCTTTTTAAAAACGTCAAAGGATTTTCCTCCGTTAAATCCGATAAACTGGATATTTGGATATTGCTGTAGCAAACCCGGAATATCATTTGCCTCCTCCTTTCTAATGTTCACATCAAGACTTCCTTCACGAATACATGTATAAATGACATCCCAAAGGGCAATATGATGGTCTTTTAAAAAGCAAATTTTCTCTTCATACCCCTCAAATTCTTTAAATTGAAATAGGGCCGCCATAATAGGCCAAAAATGATTTCGATTATTTCCATAGTATTGTTGCTTGCTTAAGGACTGCACGCTTGGAATAGAGCCCAGAATTAACACCTGTGAATGTTGATCTACGATAGGTTTTAAAGAAGTGATCGATAAATTTACATTCAATTTCAAAACCTCCAGAACAAAAATACTTTTCTTCATTCATCATAACGTATGTACATCCATTTTCAACTCTGTTACCTGAGGAATTCAGTCAAAT
>NZ_CAMLDX010000051.1 GCF_946478885.1 uncultured Bacillus sp.
ATATGGACCTTGGCAACCGCTCGAATACTCTTTACCGCAATCCCTCTACGAACCGGATAAGCCAATTGTCGTCAATGAAAAAGAACAGACAGAAAGTGCGGTTTATATTGATGATGCCATCGATGTCATTTGTCATTGTGTAAAAACAGCAAAGCACTCTACACCCGATGCAGAAACGGATACATTCATTATTCAGGCAGGGGAATCAGGGGGATGGTTCCGCTGTTTCCCGAAAAAGTCTCATTAATGGTAAGATAATCAACCGGTATGTCGACCTTAGAGGATTCTCCACATTAAGGTCAACATACCGGTTATTTATTTAATCCATTTTTTAATAAATGGAGTAATTTCTTGGATCAGCGGTTTAAACTGCTCGACAGTTGTCATGAGAGTATCAACATTTCCGGCAAGCTTATCCATATCTATCTGGTTTAAATACTCCATGAGGGGAATATCCCCAATATATAGTCCACTTTTATCAGATCTATGTGGGGAATGGCTCCTTTTTCGGCCAATTAACCAATCATTATCTGATTTTTTCCCTTTATCGTCCTTTTTATCGTAATGTCCTTTTCCCTTTCCAAACATGAACTCGGTGAATGGATCAAATGCGGGATCATCAGTGTGAATTTCTTTGCGGTCATCCATTTTCATACCGGCCTCCTTAATAGGTATCTCTTATTAAACTATGAAAGGGTAACACAAAAGGAATGGACATTTTATGGATTTTCGCACAGATAGGCAGATGTAATTTGAAATAATGTTGCGCAAATGCTTCTATATTTGTTAAAATTAGTACCAAGTCATAATATTTACTAATAAATGGTGCTGGAAGCAAAGTACATTGATATGTTTATTTATGAAAATAAAGTTTTTAAAAAGGAGCTGGAAAAAATGAACGCAGGAATTTTAGGAATTGGCAGAGCGTTGCCTGAAAAAATAATAACTAATTTTGATTTAGAAAAAGTGATGGATACAAGTGATGAATGGATTCGAACAAGAACGGGCATTGAAGAGCGCAGAATTGCAGATGATGCAACGAAGACCTCTGATTTAGCCTATCAGGCTGCTGAGCAGGCGCTTAAAAACGCTAGTCTGACCCCTGAGGATATTGATCTAATTATTGTTGCAACAGTAACACCGGATGCTCCTTTTCCCTCCGTTGCCTGTATGATTCAGGAGCGCCTTGGGGCAAAAAAGGCTGCTGCCATGGACTTGGGAGCTGCATGCGCCGGGTTTATGTATGGAATGGTAACAGCCAAGCAGTTTATTGAAAGTGAAACATATAAGTATATTCTTGTGGTAGGTGTAGAAAAATTATCAAAGATTACAGACTGGGATGATCGGAATACAGCTGTTCTTTTTGGCGATGGAGCTGGTGCCGTTGTAATGGGAAAGGTATCTGAAGGACGCGGTATTTTGGCTTTTGAGCTTGGGGCAGATGGCACCGGTGCCAAGCATTTATATCAGGATGAATATATTATTATGAATGGTAGAGAGGTATTTAAATTTGCTGTCCGCCAAATGGCTGAAAGCTGCGTAAATGTCCTTGAGAAAGCAGGTCTGCAAAAAGAAGATGTCGATTTTCTTATTCCGCATCAGGCTAATATTCGCATTATGGAAGCTTCACGTCAGCGGCTGGATTTGCCTGAGGATAAGATGTCCAGAACCATTAAAAAATACGGGAATACCTCATCGTCCTCCATTCCAATTGCGATGGTAGAAGAGTACGAAGCAGGGAAAATTAAAGATGATGATCTGATTGTAATGGTGGGATTCGGAGGTGGATTGACCTGGGGTGCCATTGCGCTGCGTTGGGGACGTTAATCTTGATCAAATAAGAGAGATAAAAAATAAAGAATAGGAGTGTTTAGCAAATGGAAAAGCGAAGAGTAGTTGTTACGGGGGTAGGAGCTGTAACACCGCTTGGCAATGATGCTGAAACAACTTGGACTAATATTATTGGCGCTGTATCAGGGATCGGGCCGCTGACCAGAATTAACGCGGATGATTTTCCGGCAAAGGTTGCCGCAGAAGTGAAGGATTTTGATCCGACAGTATTTATGGAGAAAAAAGATGCACGTAAAATGGATCGTTTTACCCAGTTTGCTGTTGCCGCGTCACTGATGGCGGTTAAAGATGCCGGATTAGAAATTACGGAAGAAAATTCAGAGAGAATTGGTGTGTGGATTGGATCCGGTATTGGCGGAATGGAAACATTTGAAAATCAATTTGAGACCTTTTTGCAAAAAGGATATCGTAGAGTCAGTCCGTTCTTTGTCCCTATGTTAATTCCGGATATGGCTACCGGACAGGTGTCCATAATGCTTGGGGCCAAGGGATTTAATTCATGTACGGTGACTGCCTGCGCTACCGGGACAAACTCTATTGGTGATGCATTTAAAGTCATTCAGCGCGGTGATGCGATTGCTATGGTTACCGGTGGGGCTGAAGCACCGATTACAAGAATGTCTGTTGCCGGATTTTGTGCCAATACGGCATTAAGCACAAATCCGGATCCGAAAACGGCATGCCGCCCGTTTGATGCAGACAGGGATGGTTTTATCCTTGGAGAGGGTGCCGGAATTCTAGTGTTAGAGGAATTAGAGCATGCTTTAGCCCGCGGAGCAAAGATTTATGCGGAAATCATCGGCTATGGTTCAACTGGCGATGCGTATCATATTACTGCACCGGCACCTGCAGGTGAAGGCGGAGCGCGTGCAATGAAAATGGCGATTCAAGATGGCGGTCTTACACCGAAGGATATTGATTATATCAATGCTCATGGTACAAGTACGGCTTATAATGATAAGTTTGAAACAGCGGCAATCAAGGAAGTATTTGCTGAGCATGCGAAGGAACTGGCCATCAGCTCGACGAAATCGATGACAGGTCATTTATTAGGGGCTGCCGGAGGAGTTGAGGCTATCTTCTCGGTGCTTTCGATCAAAGAAGGCATTTTGCCTCCAACAATTAATTATGTTACACCGGATCCTGATTGTGACTTGGATTATGTGCCGAACAAAGCTAGAAAGCAAGAAATTAAATCGGCAATGAGCAATTCTCTCGGCTTCGGCGGACATAATGCAACGATTGTCTTTAAAAAATATGAATAAACAAAGGGGCTGTCCCAACAGCAAAGGTGTCAGGTACCATATCTATTATCACGTTGCAATGGCAATGGATATAGATGAATGGTGGTTGTCACCTTATGGGACAGCCCCTTTCTTACCTCCAGTCAAGTATTTTTAAAAATTTTATTTGAAGAAGTGATTTAGTTTTTAGAGGGAGGGGTACCCCTCCCTCTAAAAACTAAATTTGTGTATACTAAATAGACCTAGCTTTTATCATTTTTTTTCGCAAGGTCGATTATGATATGATATAGTTAATGGGTTACGAACCAGTTGATGCTGTTTCGTAATTATAAAGGATTCCGTGTGTAATAAGATGAAACGTCACTTTCAAGAACTTATTCATACACGCAACGGACGCAACTTTGTGAGGTTTTCTCTGAGGTTGCGTTTTTAATTTATCATAATATTCCACTAGATGATTCTTAGTTTTATTACGTAATGTAATCATGGTTTGAACCATAAAGAATAAAATTTTCCGTAGTTTATTGTTTCCCCTTTTGTTCATCTTGTCCTTATAAAACGTGTTACCTGATTGATAGCGCATCATATCAATCCCTACATAGGCATTTAATTGCTTATGGTTTTTAAAACGTCGTATATCCCCTAATTCGCCAATGATTCGAACAGCTGTTGTCTCCCCTATTCCTGGAAATGACCGAAGTACATGATATTCTATACGGTCATTCGAAAGCTCAACCATTTGCTTCACAAGCTGTTCTTTTTTCTCTTTTAAGTCCGCAATGCGGCTTGCGTAATCCTTGACTTGATCGCAACGTACATCTTCGCTTGAAATCGCTGGATAAGAGGATTTGGCTGCTTCAAGGAGAGCAATCCCTTTCTCTTCTGCTCGTTTCAACGACAAGTTTTTTCGTGTATTTGCTTTTAATCGATTGCGAATCACCGTTTTTGAATGGGCTAACACTTCATCGGGATGAGGGTACAATTGCACGATATTCAAAAACAAGGCAGAACGATTGGTAAATAGTTGTTCTAATTCAGGAAAACTCAATTGTAGAATGGCGTGTAAACGGCTATACAAGTGTGTAATCTCACTATCTAACTCATCATAGTAACGTGTAAGTCCACGCATTTGTTGGTAGTATTCCTCTTCTTGATACGTCTGTTCACGCTCTACTCGAAAATGAGATTTTGCCAGCTCATGCGCATCCCCTTTATCTGTTTTTTGGCGGCGTATTGAAGCCATTTGTAAGTTTGCCTCAAGTGGATTCATACGGCAATATGTATAATCATAGTCTTGAAAAAATCGTTCCAATGGTTTGGAATAGACTCCAGTTGCTTCAAAAACAATCTCAGGTGCTTTTCTATCTTGATGTGTTAGGGCTTGAAGTATTTCATGAAGCTGCTGAAAAGAAGGACGATTATGGTCAATCTCTTTTTCTACTTCACATTGACGGGACTTATTGTAAATGACCATCGTACTTTTCCCCATACTCACATCAAAGGCTACAACATGTTTCATTATTCCCTTTTCTCCTTTTTAGCCAATCATAGAAGTCTTCACAGTGCCTTATCGATTCCCTTTTCTTTTACACGATCTCGAGGATCCAACATACTAAACTGATTCAAATAAGGGTGTGAAGTTGGTCTGTTTTTAATACGGACTCTTTATTGATCCAAGGGGCTGTTCGACCTTCCTTCACTTCTACTATAAAAAAATAGTAGCACAAACCATGGCCTTGGTCTGTACTACTAATGTTAGTATGTTTATTTTGTAGTTATGTGAGTTTATTTAAAGTAGCAGGTCTTTGTTTGGATTTTGCGAAAAAAACGGGATAGATAAGATATAAAAGAAAGAATATTCCGCAAATTTATGAGAAAAGCGAAGTGCCAGGAACGGATCTCAGTAAGTTTAACAAAGCTACATGTTTATTCATACATTATGGGGAGGGGAGGCAGAGAAAATGGGAATAAAACGGACTGATCAATGGATGGAAACCGACTTAAATCATCCTGTGAGGATGTGCAGAAGGCTTTCATTATCTCAAGATGAAGGAGAAGCAAAAAAGCTGTATCATTATTTGCAACGATTCGGAATGTATCGGCCCGGGAGAATGGCAGGAAAAATCTATAACACATTAGTTGAAAAGGCTGTCTGGGAGAAGGCCGTGGACATTTATGAGCACTATCGAAAAAAATGGAAAGGTCCGGATATTCCCGTTTATATTTTTCCTAAAAACAGAATCATATTTGAGCCGGATTCGGATAAATCAGGTGTCTCCTTCCCAGATCGAATGTTTCTCTTTTTGGATGATATTAAGGAAGAAAAGGAATTGGCTGCGTTGATTGTCCATGAGTACCATCATGTATGCCGGCTAAACCGACTTCATAAATCAATAAAGGATTATACATTGCTTGATTCTATGGTGATGGAGGGACTGGCGGAATTCACTGTGAAAGCATCATACGGGACTCAATACAATGCAACGTGGACATCCTTATATTCGCCGGAAGAGATATCCTATTATTGGAAAAGATATATCAAGGATTACTTGCATATGAAAAGAACAGATTCCCTTCATGACAGGCTGCTATATGGACTTGGTAAATACCCGAACTTGCTAGGTTATTCCTGCGGATATTATCTCATTTTGCAGCAGCAAGAATGCGCAAAATGGACCATTCATGATACTTTTTCCCTGCCGGCAGAGGAGCTTATTACTTCTTATGACTCCCTATGCTAAACTCACTTTTAATGCAATATATAGTGAACAGAAATGAAGCAGGATCAGGCTTTAATAACAATCATATGCATATAAAAACAAGAAAAACAAAATTGGATGGAAAGCGCACTTTTAGGAATAATTTAACACATAACTGCCTATACTGATTGACAAATAGTTAGTTGAAGTGAGGGGTAAATATATGTTGTATCTTCATGATGTGTGGGTTAATTGGTTCGAAGGAGAAGAGAATGGATATAATGTATGTCATTTTCACGAATGGCGAAAAGACGATGGAATTGAATTGCTTGATCAGGTACCATTATTAAAAATAGATACCGTTCTTTTTAACTACATAGAAAATGACTTGGCAGAGCTACCGAAGCAATTATTAGAAGATATTTACCAAAAAGCATTTTTGCGAAAAAATCATGAGCGTAGTCAGCTCGATTATTGTTTTGTTGTTTCTGATGGTAAAGGTATTCTAGCAGTTGATACAATTGGATATACTATTCCAATCCGCAAAAGCAGACTCATTCCGCGTCAGGAACAACTGGCATTTGAAATGCTGGAAAATCATGAAACCATTCATTATTCCTTTACTCCTGGACAAACACAAATGAAGGAATTCCATATTCTATCGCCTCAGCCGGGTTTAATGCGCGGGCTGACAAGGAAGGAAAGGCAGTTAAAGCAGCTTTTATTCATGGCACTTGATCAATTATACACATCAAAAAATGTTGCTGAAGTCAGATATTGGTATACAGAGTGGAGACCAGACTTATATCATATAATCCAGCATCTAGACTTTGAAGAAGCTTGGGAGCAACTTTTTGAGGAGTCGAAGGAAGGCTGGAGCAGTAAGCATGAAAGCTTTTGTGAAAATATCATAAAGGGGCAGCCATTTTTTGAGAAATTATGGGATATGGAGCGTGGGCATAAAGTAAACTAAAAGGAGCAGAGAATCATTCTCCGCTCCTTTTTGTGATAGAATAAAATATCCGCTAGCAGAGGGATATTTTTCTGTTCTTATGATCTGCGTTTCCGACCAAGACCCATGGCATTTTCCATTTTTTTAAGCATTTTATTAGCTACTGCTCTGGCTTTTTCTGCACCTTGATCGAGGATATCGTCCAATTCACTCGATTCCATCAGAGTGTAATATTTTGCCTGAATAGGAGTAAGTGCTTCAATGATTACTTGAGCAAGATCCCCTTTAAAAATTCCATAGCCCTTTCCTTCATATTCGGACTCTAATTCCGCTCCTGTTTTTCCAGTGAAAATGGAATATATTGAAAGCAGATTAGAAACACCTGGTTTATTCTCCACATCATATTTCACAAGTCCCTCTGAATCGGTTACAGCACTCTTAATTTTCTTTTCAATTTGCTTTGGATCATCCAGCATAGAGATAAAGGCTTTTTGGTTTGGGTCTGATTTACTCATCTTCTTTGTTGGATCTTGCAGCGACATGATACGAGCTCCTATCTTCGGAATTCGTACCTCAGGAATCGTAAAGATATCATTATATTTCTTGTTAAAGCGTTCTGCCAAATTCCGTGTTAACTCAAGATGTTGCTTTTGATCTTCACCGACCGGAACAAGGTCAGCGTTGTATAAAAGAATATCTGCAACCATGAGTGGCGGATAGGTTAGCAGGGCAGCAGAAACAGCATCCTTCCCTGCGGATTTATCCTTAAACTGTGTCATCCGCTCAAGTTCTCCGATATAACTGATACACTGCATCATCCACGCTGCCTGTGCATGTGCCGGAACTTCTGATTGAATGAATAGAGTCGCTTTCTCAGGATTGATTCCTACAGCCAAATACAAAGCTGCCAATGAACGAATATTTTTGCGGAGTACAATGGGATCCTGCGGAACAGTTATGGCATGCTGATCGACGATACAAAAATAACAGTTATATTCTTCCTGTAATTCGACAAATTGTTTTAGGGCACCAATATAATTGCCAAGAGTAATGGTTCCACTTGGTTGAATACCGGAAAAAATCGTTTTCATTTATTTATCCTCCTAATTTTTATGTACAATTATAATATTGGGTGTTTATATGAATGCTGCCTTCGAAAAAATGAAGGTCGTCCCGGTATGCCTTATGAGGTCTGTTCCTTATTACGGCAAATAAAGGGTCCATTACAACATTACCCTGCAATCGTATGAAAATCAATATTATTTAGTATAGTGATAAACGGTAAAAAAGCAATTCTATTTGATGGATTTAAAAAACTTGTATATTTCCTTCTTAAAGGATCATAAATCTGCTACATAAGAGGAAGAGATGAACGGTACGTTTAGCTTGATTAAAAGGCCATCTTTAAAAAAAACGACCTCATTGAGATCGTTTTTTTATAAAAAGAAGGACCGGATTTTAATATCTGCATCCCGAAATGTCCCTGTCATCAAGACTCGCACGGACTAATTCCCTTTAAAACCGCCACCTACTTGTTTCCAGCCAGTTTGGATGCTAGCGGATTTATCAACAAATTCGGATTTATGCTTTCTACCAATAAATTTTTCACCGAAGCCATTAACTAAGACGCCGTTTATGGCAGTAATCCCGATAATAAGTCCGGCAACAATGAGAAAATCAATAACGTAAGCCCCCATATATACCCCCCATTTCACATGATCTATCAATAGAATTTCTAGATGGAAACATACTACTCTTTCTATTGTAACGATTTTTTTTAATAATTAAAAGGGTTTATCTGCAACTGTGGAGAAGATTTAAAGCGTTTACTGTAAGTGACTGCTTATTTTCATTTTTTATAATTTAATTGAGAATGAAGCAAGAAAAAAAAATAATAATTTTTGAGGAAAATGAAACTTTTTACTTTATTATCCGTATTACTTGGAAGAAAATAGTCTAGGGTGGATTTTTAAACCATTAAATTAACTTTAATCTTTTTTGAAAAAAGGATACCCAATCAAAATGTATTGGTGTATAATAAACAATATAAATTACTTGATTAAAGTTATTTTAATTTAAGAACAGCATAAGAGATAGATTATTTTTAGAATAGATCAATATGCCTAATTAAAAGGGAGTGTTGTTTATATGGTAACTTTATACACTTCACCAAGTTGTACATCTTGCCGCAAAGCAAAAGCATGGTTAGAAGAACATGATATTCCTTATAAAGAAAGAAATATTTTTTCAGAATCGCTTTCTATCGATGAAATAAAAGAAATCCTGCGTATGACTGAAGATGGAACAGATGAAATCATTTCAACCCGTTCTAAATCATTTCAAAAGTTAGATGTTAACCTTGAAACAATGCCATTACATGAATTGTTTCAATTGATTCAAGATAATCCTGGTTTATTGCGTAGACCGATTATTATTGATGAAAAAAGATTGCAGGTTGGTTATAACGAGGATGAAATCAGAAGGTTCTTACCGCGTAAGGTACGTACGTTCCAATTACGTGAAGCACAACGGTTAGTTAATTAAAGGAGGCCTACCCAATTTATGGGTCTGCTTCTTTTTTTTATCTTAATTATCCGGCTCATCTTTCATCGAGACCATGTACGAAAGGTCTGTTCGAAATCATATAGGGTTTGTAAAAGTAGATTTGCAGAGCCTCTGTGCTTTGCAAATCTACTTGTTTTTGCTACAATACATGATAAGATAATTAGACACAGATGAATTGAAAAAAGTGAGACTTTTTCATTCCCTTTATTGTCTTTTTGTCATAAAATAAAAGTACAAGGTATAGAATAGTATTTATCTTGTTTTTTCATTCAGGAGAAAGGTTGATAACGTGTTTTTCGTCTTTATGGGGGTATTTGTCCCTTCAACAAAAGCAGGAAGGGAGTGTTACTGAATGGATATTGAGCGTATTAATGATTATACCGTTAAGTTCTACATCTCTTATGTTGATATGGAGGAAAGGGGCTTTGACCGGGAAGAAATATGGTACAACCGTGATCGAAGTGAAGAACTTTTCTGGGAAATGATGGATGAGGTGCACAATGAAGAGGAATTCTTAGTAGAAGGACCTCTGTGGATTCAAGTTCAAGCTCTTGATAAAGGTTTGGAAATTGTGGTTACCAAGGCTCAGGTATCTAAAGATGGTCATAAGTTTGAACTCCCGATATCTGGTGATAAGTTTGGTGATCAGGATGTAGAAGATCACCTGGAGGATCTCCTCGATCACTACACTCCAATGTCTGATGATGAAATACAGTTTGATGACCATTTGGAATTTCTTGTGAAGTTTAAGGATTTAGAGGACATTATTGCTCTTTCAAAACGAAGCGATTTAGATGAATTAACGTCGAAAATGTATGTTTTTGAGGGAACTTATTACATGTTTTTCGACTTTACGGCAGAACTGTTTGAAGAGAGCGATGTTGATAATATAATGAGTGTCATACTGGAATTTGGGCATGAATCATCATTAAGTATTCATCGGATTGAAGAATACGGGAAATTGATTATAGATTCTCCAGCCATACCTCAAATAAGAAAGTACTTTAAATAATAATCCGATTCTATTCAGAATCGGTTTTTTTCTTCATGAAGAAAAGGCATAAGATTGATAAAATATATAAATACTGATTAGTGTCCAGTTCCTGCTTGGCGGCGGACGTTCATCCTTCAATTCAACATCGGATGATTTTGGCTTTTTCATTTGAAAGATGGTCATAAGGATGTTGTATTTAGCTGCAATGATGGTTGTCCCGCACATTCTAAACTGGTGTTCTAAGAGTTAAAGCTTCAAGAAACAATCCAGTCACATAGACACTTTTTGCAGGACGCCGATGTAGGTACATCCTAGACAGCCTGGCTACCGGGCAAGGCACTTGCGCTTTTCTTTGGAGGAAGCAGATGAAAAATACAGTAAAGATTCTTCTTTTTCTGCTTGGATTAGGGGTATTTTTATATATTACCAATAAATATGTAGTGATCATCAGCGGATTGCTTGGTTATGTAAGTATTTTACTTACCATAACTGCCACAGTCATCAGTTTTGTGATATTTATGGAGAATCGCCATCCCACTCAAACCCTGACATGGCTGGCTGTTTTAGCTGGTTTTCCTGTGCTCGGATTTATTTTTTATCTCTTATTTGGCCGGAATTTCAGGAAAGAAAGGATGTTCCGCAAGAAGTATTTTTTGGATAAACAGATGTTTTTGAAATTTGGAAGCCAGGATCCTGTTAGTGAAGAAAAATTAAGCAGAGCAAGTGTTCCATATCAAAAATTGTTCTATTTAGCGCAGAAATTAGGAAACAGTCCGATTTCGTTTGGAACTGACACAAAGGTATTAACCAATGGTGAAGAAACGTTTACTTACATATTGCAGGAACTGCAAAAGGCCGTTCATCATATTCATTTGGAATATTATATTGTCAGGGATGATCATATTGGACAAAGTCTTAAATCGCTTTTGATCCAAAAAGCAAATGAAGGTGTGAAGGTTCGATTTCTGTTCGATGCAGTCGGTTCATGGAAATTGTCGAAGGAATATATTCATGAATTAAGAGATGCCGGGGTTGAAATGGTGTTATTCGGTCCTGTACGGCTGCCGTTTCTAAATAGTAAATTTAATTTTCGAAATCACCGGAAGATTATTGTCATTGATGGAAGCGTCGGTTTTGCGGGAGGGTTAAATATAGGGGATGAGTATTTAGGCCGGAATGCTCAATTTGGTTTCTGGAGGGATACTCATTTAATGCTAAAGGGGGAAGCTGTCCGTTCGCTGCAATTGATCTTTCTTCAGGATTGGTATTACATGACTAATTCCAGCTGCCTAACAGCAGAATATTTGTCCCCTGTGCTTAAAGAAAATCGATATGGCGGAGTACAGTTCATCGCTGGCGGTCCCGATAATGAATATAGTGCGATAAAAAATATTTTCTTTGCAATGATCACATCGGCGAAGGATTCCGTTTGGATCGCATCTCCGTATTTCATACCGGATGCCGATATATTTTCAGCGTTGAAAATTGCGTCATTAAGCGGAGTTGATGTCAGACTTCTCGTGCCGAAAAAGCCGGACAAAAAAATTGTTTTTCATGCTTCCCGCTCCTATTTCCCCGAGTTATTAGAAGCGGGTGTGAGAATTTATGAATATGAAAAAGGATTTATGCATAGCAAAATTATCATTGTCGATCATGTTCTGGCTTCAATCGGAACATCTAATATGGATATGCGTAGTTTTCATTTGAATTTTGAAGTAAATGCTTTTTTATACAGAACGAAAAGCACGCAGGATTTAGTACATGAATATGAGAATGATTTGCATGATTCCAAGGAAATTGATGCCGAGAGCTTCAGCCAAAGACATCTCGGACACCGTCTGCTTGAGTCTACCTCCCGGCTTCTGTCACCGTTGTTATAACAAACAGAAAAGTTCCTGAAAATAAAAAAAGACAAATCTGTGCCTCTGTATGGATTTGTTTTTAATTTTTGCAGGACTTTTTTCCTTTTTGTAGAATGTATGTAACCAGAAAAGGAGGAGAGCTAAACATGTTTTCTGCGATTCAAAAGGATGGAAAGCTGTTTTCTTTATTTCCCAGACATTCACGGGATAAACTGAAGGAAAAAAAGAAGCACGAAGAATTTATTTGTCCGGAATGTCTTGATAAAGTTATTTTGAAATTAGGCACTAGGCGGATGGAGCATTTTGCCCATCAGAAGAATTCACAATGTAGCGAAAGCTATGAAAGCGAATCGGACTACCATTTAAATGGAAAACTTCAATTATACGAATGGCTCGAAAACAAACAACTAAAACCGTTGTTGGAGCCATATTATTCTTCGATCAGGCAGAGACCGGATATCGCATTTATGTATCAGGATCAGCAATATGCTCTTGAATTTCAATGTTCGCCGATTCCGCATGAATTAATGAATAAAAGGACAAAACGATATCATCAAATGCATGCCCCTGTGATATGGATTTTGGGCGGGAAAAATATCAATCGAAAAGGTGAAAGGAAAGTATCACTGACGAATTTTGATTATTTATTTGCCTCCAAAAGCCCGTCAGGTTCTTGGTATTTGCCAGCTTATTGTCCTTCCTCGAAAATCTTTATCCTCTTAAATAATCTTTCACCTGTTTCCACAAGAAAGGCTTTTGCTGACTTCTCCATCATTCCTTTATCCAAATTTCAGTTGCAGAATCTATTCAACTGCCCAGAAAAATCTCCATTTACTTGCCAAGAATGGAAGAAAGAGATACAACAACAGAAATGGAATCTCCAGTTTAGAGGAGGACTGCAAAATGACTTGCTAAAGGATTTATATGAATCAGGATTAAATCTTTCGCTTCTTCCGCCTTTAATCGGAATCCCCGTATGCGATGCCCCGATGCTTGAGTCTCCCCCTCTTGTATGGCAGGCTTATTTGTTTCTTGACCACTTATATAACCGAGAGGTGGGAACAATTATTACAGTGAATGATATTTTTCAAAAATATGTTATACATCATGAAAAAGGCAGAATTAAGGAGAGGGTTCTTCCTTTAACTGCAAACTACAGTCGACTTCTTCCGTTAATTCAATATTTCCAGAAGTTGGTTCACCTTGGTTTATTAGAAGCTCTGAACACGTATACATTTCGCCTAAAGGAAAGGGTGTATGTACCCGAACATCCAATTATGCAGCAGAAATTAGAAGAGCAATTTTATCAAAGGTTTGGAGATGTCCTTTGTCAGCTGAATCGCGATTAGGAGGAAGAAACTGATTTGCGGAGGATGCTAGGGAGCACAACAAAAAGCAGAAGGGGTTATTTTATTAAAAGGAAGGAAATTGCGGTACACTAATAGAAGGTTATATGAACCCGTTTGGGCATTTAACAACGGAATGGAGGATTATGATGGTAAATGAAACTACAGTAAACAAACTTCCTTTAAGGAATGAATTGCCTGTTGAGGATATGTGGAGACTAGAGGATATCTTTGCAAGTGACGAGGAATGGGAGAAGGAATTTCAAAAGGTGAAGCTGCTGCTTCCGGATGTGAAACAGTATGAAGGCAAGCTTGGAGAAAACGCAAATCTGCTTTATGAAGCCTTGCAAAAGCAGGATCAATTGCTTGAACGCCTAGGAAAATTATATGCCTATTCACATATGCGTTATGATCAGGATACAACCAACTCATTTTATCAGGGGCAAGACGATCGCATGAAGAATTTATATGCTCAGGCTGCGAGTAGTCTGGCCTTTATTGTGCCGGAATTATTGGCGATTGATGAAGCGAAACTGCAAGGCTTTCTAGCTGAAAAGCAGGAACTGAAATTATATGAGCATTCCCTAGAGGAAATTAATTTACAAAGACCGCATGTATTGTCAGCTGAACAGGAGGCATTATTGGCTGAAGCTTCTGAGGTGATGGGGGCATCGGAAAATACATTTGGCATGTTAAATAACGCAGATTTGGAATTTCCATCTATTAAGGATGAAAATGGGAAAGAGGTTGAAGTGACGCATGGACGGTACAGCCGTTTTCTAGAAAGTGCTGATCGTCGGGTGCGACATGATGCCTTTCAGTCCGTGTATGACACATACGGCAAATTTCGCAATACGTTTGCTAGCACATTGAGCGGAAATATCAAGAAGGACAACTTTTTTGCCCGGGTGAGAAAGTATTCATCTGCCCGCCACGCAGCGCTCGCGGAAAATAATATCCCAGAAAGTGTGTATGAGAATCTTGTCAGCACCGTTAATGAACAGTTGCCATTGTTGCATCGTTATGTAAAACTGCGAAAAAGGGTGCTCGGCCTTGACGAACTGCATATGTATGATTTATATACTCCACTGGTAAAAGATGTGAAAATGGAAATCTCTTATGAGGAAGCAAAGGATATTATTCTTGAAGCTCTAAAGCCTCTGGGAGAAGAATATATTCATGTATTAAAAAATGGCTTTAATAACCGCTGGATTGACGTACATGAAAATAAAGGAAAGAGAAGCGGTGCTTATTCATCGGGTTCCTATGGAACAAATCCATATATTTTGCTCAACTGGCAAAATAATGTAAATAACTTATTTACCCTTGTTCATGAACTCGGTCATTCTGTACACAGTTACTATACCAGAAAGACCCAACCATACCCATACGGGAATTATTCAATTTTTGTAGCGGAAGTAGCTTCTACTTGTAATGAAGCATTGTTAAATGACTATTTATTAAAATCCATTGATGACGAGCAGAAGCGAATCTATTTATTGAATCATTATCTAGAGGGCTTTAGAGGCACTGTGTTCAGACAAACCATGTTCGCTGAATTTGAACATTTGATTCATCGTAAAGCGCAAAATAATGAGGCCTTAACTGCTGAATCGCTGACAAACGATTATTATGAATTAAATAAAAAATATTATGGTACAGAGGATATTTTTGTTGATACGGAAATTGGTCTGGAATGGTCGAGAATTCCGCATTTCTATTACAATTATTATGTGTATCAATATGCAACCGGATTTAGTGCAGCAACGGCGCTGAGCAATGCTATCTTGACTGAAGGGACATCGGCAGTGGTACGGTATATTGATTTCTTAAAGGCAGGAAGCTCTAATTATCCAATTGAAGTATTGAAAAAAGCGGGCGTGGATATGACAAACAAAAAGCCTGTTGAAGATGCCTGCCAAGTCTTTGAAGAGAGACTGACAGAGTTGGAACAGTTACTATAAAAAGAAGGAAGGGCTTGCCCCTTTTCTAGGGATACAGCCCTTTATCGTCCTTTGAAACGGTTCCGGTTATTAAGAAAGATGACCAATAAGAATAGCGACAGAAATAAAATGGGTGAAGTAATGTAGATCGGGAGGAGCTCCATTAATCCTAGCAACTGTAGGAAAAAAGAGAAAATGATCAATAGAATCAAGAAGAGCAGGTATATTTTATCCATTTTTGGTCTCCTTTCATACAAAAAAGCAGATGTTATTTATATCACATTTTAATTACAAATATATGCAAAATCCATTAAATTAAGCCTGCTTTATGACAATGGTGTGAAACAAAATCCAAATATATTGTCAGCTATGTGGACGTATGATATATTAATACCGTGAAGTTAATCACAAGCAAACATATACCCCTTTGTTTGACCGTGAAAAATTTCTCCCATCCCCTTTGTTCGTATTTAATAGAAAAAAGACTCTGCGATTGCAGAGTCTTTTTTCTATGTGCATTTGAATTCTTATGTATAAATGAAGAAAAAAAATCGGCAGTTCTGCCGATTGACTTTCCATATACAGTTAAGCAAAAAAGGTTTTAGCGTACCACGTTCTTTCTGATATTAAGCCTCCAGAAAGTCCCATGTTTAGCAGGAACCTTTTCGACGATCCGTTTTAACTGCAGCTTTTTCATTTCTCTTTCTGCATCGTGAACTGTCATATTATAGACCAATGCAATTTCAACCGAAGATACTAATTGATAATGTTTTAAAAACATTTCAAGCGGTGGCGGATCGGATCGTACCGGTTGTTCCGGAAGCATTTCTTCAATGATTTGTACATATACCTCGTATGGATAAATACCGGTAATCTTAATTCCTTCTTCTTCAATATTTTCATTAAAAAAGACCAGTGTAGGAATTTCTGCCACATCCATTTCTGATGTGATTTTAAGATCGCATTGAAAAGCTTTGGCAGCGCAGTCGGAGTGAATATCACAGACGAATTCCTCCACATCCAATCCTGTACTTTCTGCACAGGAGATTAAAACCTCCATCTGAGAAATATTCTGCTTTTCTAAAAATAGCATTTTCTGTATCTGGCGGAGAAAACGAATGCCTGCTTTCCTGCCCTGTAGCTCCGCTGCTTTAATCGCAATGAAAGTCAGATATGGAGCTGAAATAGGATTTTCCAGCCAAAGGCTACCATCACAGGACATGCCAAATCGGCTCCCAGTTCTCTCATAAAGCTCTGCTATGTTTTCAAAGTTATGTTTCCTACCTAAATTCATCTGGGCTAATTTTCCACTTAATACATATTTAATTTTGAAATATTGACCGAATTCAATATGCATTTTTTTTAAGACTGGCTCTAAGGCCCAGCATTCAGGACAAAGCGGATCGATGAACATATAAATTTCAAGTGGTTTATTTTCATGACATTGACAAGGGTAGGAAGATGAATTGCATGCGAATGTTTCTCGCTTTGTCACATTCCCTCACCCTTCATGTTTTGGTTTTCATCTGTATTAATCATATGCTGTGCAGTCAGATACAGTCTTGAAAAGTACTCCTCTCGGACAGGACCTGTTAGACCGGCTTCGTCCATTGCCTCTGACATACATTGAAGCCACGCTTGAGCACGCGTCTGGGTAATTTCGAAAGGTAAATGACGCGCCCGAAGCATTGGGTGACCATGTTCAGCAGTATAAAGGGCAGGACCGCCTAGATATTGTGTCATAAACTGTTTTTGCTTACGAGCTGTTTCTGTTAAATCGTCAGGAAAAATGGGAGCGAGATGCGGGTGTTTGCCAACGCGGCGGTAGAAAGCGTCTATAAGCAGATGCAGCTTTTCTTCACCAATTATTTCGAATGGAGTAGGTACTTTCTCGATCATCATTAACCCCCCTTTAAACATGTAGTGTGATTATCTAGTATTCATAAAAGTCATTCTGTTCATTCATGACCCTGTTAAATTCTCTATTATTTTAGCAAGCAAAAATTAATATCTCAAATAAATAGCTTATACAATATGAGATGGCATATCACCTGAAGGGGACTATGCCATGTGATTAGTAGCAATCTTAACTCTCTTTAGGGGTTAAGCCAAATAATTTTGTTTCACTTTTAACACATAATTTTGTGTTTCTTTGAAAGGAGGAATTCCATTATATTTGTCGACATTTCCCGGGCCGGCATTATAAGCGGCAAGGGCAAGATCGACATCGTCGTTATATTTATCAAGCATTTGCTTTAAGTATTTTGTGCCCCCCATGATATTTTGTTCCGGGTCATAGATATTTCGCACGCCAAGGGAACGGGCGGTTTGCGGCATTAATTGCATGAGCCCTGCGGCGCCAGCGGGACTAGAAGCATTGGGATTAAAGCCAGATTCCTGCTGAATAACGGCTTTAATTAATGAGACAGGAACCTGATAACGTTGTGAGGCAGATTGAATGATATCAGCATAGTTTTGCTTGGAATCTGCCAGCTTTGATAATTGTACAGGGGGTACCACAACTGAATTTAACATCGATGAAGATACTGTCTTTTTATTCGTTTTTTCCTCTGTCAGTGCAGCTTCAGATAACATGCTGGTGAGCAGGCTTTGAAATAATTGGTTGCTTTCCGGCTCACTGCTTCCTTTTAAGTTGAAATTTTGCATGGCTTTCAATTCGAGCATGATTTTGAATTGATTGACGTTCATTTTGGGCTTCTCCTCATGATCTTTATTGTATCTCCAGAGCTATTTTTCGTTCATAAAATCGTTTTACTTTATTTTTCGCTTTTCGAACCGGAATATTCAGTTCGGAAAGCAGTTGAAGAAAAATAGTCTCTCCCTTCGTACGATCAGTTACTTCATATTCTACCTCATAATCCCTTACATTTAAATAGGTGCTTGCATCTAAGACCAATACTCCATTACGGTATTTCGTCTCTGCACGCTCTGTTACGAGGGAGCCAAAATTGCATAATTTCTCCGTATGGATCTTGCCGCTTTCCAATTGCTTTTTAATGATGCCGTCATGTAAAGAAGCACCACGAAGCAAGGCATGTGCGATTTCTGACTTTAATGGTTCATTCGTTTCGAGCAGTCCATCGGGATGCGGTTGTTTCAGCGTCATTTCATAGCCGTCCTTTTTTTCTCTGATTCTTAAGGCACACCCTTGTTGTTTTAAGGCGAAATCAGGTGTATCGAAGTAATGATTTTCCTGCCTGAAAAAACTTGAATCCCTGAGATGAAAGTGTTTCTGTAATTGATTGAACTCCCTTTCTGTCACCATATTCTTAAACTCTATTTCAATATTTTGCGACATTGTATGCAGTCCTTCCTTTCGGATATAGTAGCAGGCAATCAAGTGCAATCCTTCAAAAAACGTTTTTCTCTTCTCTTATTATCTATCCAAAAAAGGTTGAAGGCAATTTTTAGTATAATGGTATTTCCTATGATAAAATAAAAAAGTGTCTGAAGGAGAATAAAATGAATGAAGTGCTAGTGATTCAGGATATGATTATTTCCGGTCAACATGAGTTACTCCTTGTTGTTGATAACCATTGCTTATTAGGCGATGTGAAGGCAACAGGGCAAATGCTGGTTGATTCAGCCGGGTTTTCATTTGTATATTTACTAGAAAATCATGATTCCTATACATATATTAAATTACCCGAAGTTTTTTGGAGTAATTTAAAGAAGGCAATCGCCTGCAGGCTCACTGTATCCTTGACGAATGGAAGGGAGAAGCTTTATTTGACAAACTTCCTGAAGGAACTGGGGTACTTAATTGAAAATATTAAGGGCAACAGCAATTATGGCGAAGAAATGGTTTATAAAGTTGAAGCTGTATTTTAAGAAGGTGGTGTTTGGGTGAAACACTGGGATTTATTTTTGGCTCCATATAAACAGGCAGTCGAGGAGCTGAAAGTGAAATTAAAAGGGATGCGCAGTCAGTTTGAATTGCAAGGAAATTATTCTCCAATTGAATTCGTAACAGGAAGGGTTAAACCGATAGCGAGTATATTGGATAAAGCCAATCAAAAAGGGATTCCTCTCGATAGGCTTGAATCGGAAATGCAGGATATTGCAGGTCTGAGGATGATGTGCCAATTTGTTGATGATATCAGCAAGGTCGTCGAGTTGATCCGGAAAAGAAATGATTTTGAAATCGTGGAAGAGCGTAATTATATTTCGCACAAAAAAGCCAGCGGCTATCGCTCCTACCATGTTGTGATCCGCTATCCGGTTCAAACAATACATGGAGAGAAAAAAATCCTCGCTGAGATACAAATTCGTACATTAGCGATGAACTTTTGGGCTACGATAGAACATTCGCTGAATTATAAGTATAAAGGACAATTTCCTAAAGATATCCAGATGAGACTGCAAAGAGCAGCTGAGGCGGCCTTTCGGCTGGATGAAGAAATGTCGTTAATAAGAGGCGAAATTCAAGATGCCCAGGCATTTTTCAGCATGAAAAAGGAAACAAGCAATAAAACAGAGAGATAAAAAGGTGAAAAGCACCAGAAATCAGGATTAAAGGGAGGTTTAAGACGGTGAAATTTGCAATCACATCAAGAGGAGATGACAATTCAACTTCGATCGTATATAGAATAAAAGATTATTTAATGGATTTTGATCTGACTCTTGACGAAGATAACCCTGATATTGTGATTTCTGTGGGAGGGGATGGCACTCTGCTTTATGCCTTTCATCGTTACAGCAGTCGCTTGGATAAAACGGCATTTGTTGGGATTCATACCGGACATTTGGGCTTTTATGCAGATTGGATACCAGAGGAAATTGAGAAGCTTGTAATCGCCATTGCCAAGACTCCCTTTCATGTAGTCGAATATCCACTTCTCGAGGTGATCATCCGTTATAATAACAGGGGAAAAGAATCAAAATATCTGGCCCTGAATGAATCAGCCGTTAAAAGTAATGAGGGGACACTTGTCATGGATGTCGAAATTGGCGGACAGCATTTTGAAAGGTTTCGCGGGGACGGTCTGTGTATGTCAACTCCGTCTGGAAGTACTGCCTATAATAAGGCATTAGGTGGGGCGATTATCCACCCTTCCATTTCGGCAATCCAATTGGCGGAAATCGCTTCTATCAATAACCGGGTATTTCGTACAATTGGCTCACCGCTAATCCTGCCGGCGCATCATACCTGTTTGTTAAAAGCTGTCAGCCAGAATAATTTTTATGTAACGATCGACCATCTGAATGTCCTGCATAAGGATGTCAAATCAATTCAATACAGAGTATCGGAAAAGCGTATTCGTTTCGCCCGTTTCCGTCCATTCCCATTTTGGAAAAGGGTTCATGATTCATTTATTTCATCGGATTAATGGAGAAAAGAAAACGCAATACGCCGTTTTATGGAACAGGAGTAAAACATATGCCCTTATTTTCATTGCAGTGGACCATTGAAACGAAGGATGCGGGAAAATTGGTCCGGGAGTATTTGAAGGAACAGCATATTTCAAAAACAGCCTTGACTGATATAAAGTTTAAAGGTGGAAGTATTACGGTGAATAATGGGACAGTAACAGTGCGTTACCGATTAAAGCAGGGAGATCGGCTTAACATTACATTTCCCGCTGAAGAGCCGGCGGATGGGATTCAAGCCGAGAATATTTCACTTAATATTCTTTATGAGGATGAATATATTCTGGTTGTTAATAAACCTTCAAGAATGAATACGATTCCTTCAAGGGAGCATCCGGCGGGAAGTTTAGCCAATGCTCTGCTAGGCTATTATGAAAAAATCGGTCTAAGGGCTACCGCACATATTGTCACAAGGCTTGATCGGGATACATCCGGGCTTGTTTTAATTGCCAAGCACCGTCATACACATCATTTACTAAGTGAGCAGCAAAGGTCGGGGAAAGTAAAACGCACATACGAGGCCTTCGCTGCAGGAATATTTTCTCATGAAAAGGGGAGAATTGTACAGCCAATTGGAAGAAAAAGCGACAGTATCATTGAACGGATGGTACGTGAGGATGGGCAGTATGCTGTAACCAATTTTGCCGTAAAAAAATGCCTAAGCAATTTTACTTGGGTGGAGCTGCAATTAGAAACAGGCCGGACACATCAAATTCGTGTGCATTTGTCTTATATTGGTCATCCGTTGCTAGGGGATGATTTATATGGCGGCAGTCTTGATAAAATAACGAGACAGGCGCTGCATTGCAGAAAAATTTCGTTTCTTCATCCCTATGACAAAAGAAGATGCGAGTTTACCGCAGAGTTGCTGGACGATATGAAAGCTTTAGCGGATCATCAAGAAATGTGAAACGTATTTCCGGCCGTGAATGGTTTTTCCGAATCATTCAACGAAATGAATAAAATGGACTGCTTCCTTACAAAGGATACAAATCCGAAAGAAATTTGTCCCCTTCGATTTGTATGTGGAGGTCAGTCCATTTCCCGTTTGCTTCAGGGCTGTACTCCGTCTAATTTCTTAAACTTCTCTGCTATATAGGGCATAGTCGAAGGAACAGATACGATTTCGAATTCTGGAAAACGCAGGGAAGATAATTTTCTACCAAAGACAGCTCCTGTGTCAATATTATATGTTTTTCCTACTTTTCTCACCTCTGTAACAGGTGTATGACCGTATACGATATAGGGTTCACCTTTATAATATTGTGCCCAGTCTCTCCGTACTGGTGAACCATCTTGATTTTTTTCTCCGGTAATATCTCCGTAAAGGACAAAGGTTTTTACCCTTGAATGATGTTTCCCGATTAATTCCTCACTGATCCCAGCATGAGCGATCACAAGTTTTTCCTTTGTAAATACCTGGTATAGAGGGGCGTTTTCATACAATTGTATAAAAGATTTTCTCACATGCAGCTGCTGCCTTCTATCAAGTGCTTCGAATTCTGCCACTGTCGTTTCTAGCCCATGCGTAAGCTGCACCTTATTGCCAAGAAAATAACGGTACAGCTTATTGCAATGATTCCCTGGGACATAATAGGCTAAATCTTGTTGTACCAGGCCATAAACTGTATTTATCATTTTGAGTGACTGTGGACCGCGATCTGTTATGTCTCCAACAAACGCAAGTTTTCTACCCTCCGGAGAGACTGGGATATCCTGCTTCCAATCGTATCCCAGTTTCACCGTTAACTCATGAAATTCATGAAAGCATCCATGAACATCGCCAATAATATCTAACTTCATCTTCTCTTGCTCCTTCATTCACAATCGAAACATAATAATCAATATCCCAATTTGTGGCATGTTTTCCTTTTTTATGAAAAAAGATAATTATATTATCGATCGTATTCTGTTAATCATATGTTACATAATGCAATTAGATAAATGCAAAGGGGAAACTCTATGGAACATGGGGCACCGATCATATCCTTATTGTCATTCTCGCTGCATTTTTGACACCTATTATTTTACAACTGAGATTGAATATTATTCCGGTTGTGGTTGCTGAAATATTAATATTGCTTCTCTTAGTTCCATTTTTGTTAATCAGTTTGCTAATATCCAAATTAATTCCGGGCTATATTCTGAAAATCTGGTACGATTATAAAACCGTGATCGCATCCGGCTTTCTTCGTACCTCTACATTATCTTTGGTTATTGCCGCTGCTACAATTGGGGAAAGAATCGGTGTTATTTCCAAAGAGATGAGTGGGATGTTTATCTTAGTTGCAGTCATCACTTCTATTTTTACACCGATTGTATTTAAAAAATTATTCCTATTCGAAATCGAACAAATAAAGAAGACAAAGGTGGCCATTATAGGGGCAAATCAATTTACATTGCCTGTATACCGCGGATTACAAACAGGCTTATATGATCCTGTCCTTTACCATACGAAACAACTATTTTTCATATAAAAGAATTGGAGGATTATTCTGCGTCCTCATTGAATGAAACGGATATTTATGAAGCTGAAATCGTCGTCATTTCTACCGGCAAGGAGGAAATGAATGCTGAACTTGGGATCTTGATTAAGGAAAGGGGAGTTGAACGCGTAATATGCAGGGCTGAAAAACCATCAATCGAAGAGGAACTCAGGAATAATGGTATTGAGGTATTTTCTGTTCTTCTGTCGTCGCAAACGTTGCTACGGGCGATGATTGAAATTCCAAATGTTATGGATATTTTCACAAACCAAGAGACGTCACTCTATGAAATCACCTTGTTCAACAATCAATATGAAGGGATTACGTTACGGCAGTTTCCTTTTATGGGAGATGTGATTTTCGTTCGGATTTTCCGTGGCAAGGATTCCATTGTCCCTCATGGAGAAACTGAATTGAGGATGTACGATCGTCTGATTGTGACAGGGTCTAAGGAATATG
>NZ_CAMLDX010000052.1 GCF_946478885.1 uncultured Bacillus sp.
CTTCTACGCGAGCCGCGAGTACCGCGGGAAGTATCGCGCGAGCTGTTGCGGGAAGAGCCTCTGCTTCTACGCGAGCCGCGAGTACCGCGGGAAGTATCGCGCGTACTTCTGCGAGAAGAGCGTCTTCTGCCAAATGGATTTTGAAACAAGAAATCATCTAAACGATTACGCTTTGAGACATCAACTGCCTCCTGGATATCATGATTGGAGTAGTAGCCCATATAAGTAGCCTCCTCATTCTTAATTAGGAGAAAAGGAATATTCCTGACTATCCATATAAGACAAATATATCCTTCTTATATTTTCTCCTCTTACCATAAAATACGTACCATTGTCCGCATCTGGCATAAGACAAACGTGTAATTTATGAAAAATAGACGAGTATCTTTAGTGTCATTGTATTGTTTTTGACATACGAATAAACTATCAGTGCTATTTGAATCCAGGAAGGCAGAAATTGACTATAAAAACAAATGCTTTTGTATTCACCATATAATGCTGAGACGATACTACAGAATGATAAGGAAGGATTCACAGGGAAAGGATGAAAAAGATGGCAGATGAAACGGCAGTCCCTGAATATCGACTGTATATTCATCCGCAGGAAATGGTGGAATTGAGAAAAGACATTTGGATAAATGACCCTCTTCCTGCAATTTTAAAAATCAATAAGAAAAAACTTGATGTGGACCTCGCTTATCGCGGATCACATATCCGCGGCTTCAAAAAAAAATCCTATCATATTTCCTTCTATAAACCGAAAGTATATCGCAATGCAAAAGAAGTGCATCTAAACGCTGAATATAAAGACATTTCTCATATCAGAAATAAACTATCCTTAGACTTTTTTTCTGACATCGGTAGTCCTGCTCCAGCATCCCAATTTGTCTTTCTAACGTTGAATGGAAGAGATGAGGGGCTTTATCTCGAATTGGAATCAGTTGATGAATATTTTTTAGCTAATCGAAATTTGGCACAAGGTGCTATATTTTATGCTGTGGATGGAGACGCTAATTTTTCTCTAATGAGTGATTTGGATAAAGGAGTAAAACCATCGCTGGAATTTGGCTATGAGAAAAAATGTGGCAGTGAAGAAGCTGATTTTTATTTACAGGATTTGATTATCAAAGTTAATACCATTCCCCGGGCTGAATTTGAAAAGGAAATTATGAAGTATGTCCATGTTGAGCAATATCTTTGCTGGCTGGCTGGGGCTGTTTTGACTCAAAACTACGATGGCTTCGTGCATAATTACGCACTATACCGCAGTGATGAGACAGGATTGTTTGAGATTTTTCCATGGGATTATGATGCTACATGGGGCAGGGATGTTCATGGAAAAGATATGCCTGAGGATTATGTGCGGATTGAAGGCTTCAATACGTTAACAGCAAGAATACTCGATGTTCCGTCATTTCGCCGAAGATATAAACAACTTTTGCTTGAGATTATTGGACACCAATTTACCGTGGATTTCATTCGGCCGAAAATCGATGCAATGTATAATTTGATTAAACCCTATGTGCTTAAGGACCCCTATGTAAAGGACAGGATCACACTATTTGAAAAGGAACCGGATATTATATGTAGTTTTATTCAGGCGAGGAGCCGTTTTCTTAAAAGTGAGATTCATAAGCTAGATTAAGCTAATGTTAAATTTGGCAGGGATGGGCACATTTATCATGCCAAACCAGTCCGTTATACGTATATATGCAGTATTAATAACCAATATGGATATATAACAAGGAGGATTCAAATGAGTTACAATGAGGAAGCCGCTAATAAAAGAACGTATGAAGATTATTCTAGCTTTGCAGAACAATCATATCATTCGTTTCTTGAGTCTTTAAAAGGTAAAGTGATAACAGTATATCGCGGAGGTCCAGAGTCTAAAACCGGTACATTATTAGATGTAAAATCTGACTATGTGACGCTTTATGCAAACAATAATAATAATAATAACAACAATAATAATAACAATAATAATAGCAACAACGATGATAACAAAGATAACAATAATACTGTGATCTATTACCAGGCACAGCATGTAAAAAGCATCAGTGAAGATTCCAAGTCCAATTCTACCCAATTGATTCAGACAGAAACCGAGGAAGTCGATTTTTCAGAAGCTCATACATTTGCAGAATTGATTGAACAATTGGTTGAAGAAACCATTCAAATCAACCAAGGCGGACCTGAATCAAAATACGGGGTATTATTGGGAGTGAAAAATGACTTTCTTCATCTTTATACCGAGGATGACGGAATTGTCTACTTTAATATCCACCATATTAAAAGTGTCAGCAAGTATCAAAATAATAATAATCAAAATAATAATAATCAAAATTATACTCAGCAATTGTCCTATCCGGAAATCATTGAGGCATCCGATTTCAGCGAAGTATTTAAATATTTAGAACATAAATGGGTTTCCATTAACCGTGGGGGTCCTGAGGCAATGGAAGGTGTTCTTGTTGAAAACACTGGTGGACACTATACTCTAGTAAGCAATGAGGAAGTATTACGTATCCATCCATATCATATCCGCAGCATCAGCTCTGGTCCAAAAGGATCGATGCAGCAAAATAATCAAAATGATAACCAAACTAATAAGGAAAATAATGTCCAAAACAGCAATCAAGATAATCATCAGGAAGAAAGTTCCTCCAAGGATCACAAAGATAATAAGAAAAATAGTAAATCGAAGGAATCCTCCTCCAGACGCAGATCTAGAAGATCTGAGAAGGTTACCAAAACCATCGATTATCACTGGAAAGGTTAAAATTGATTGCTGATTATGGTGCATTAGCGTTACTGGCTATGCACCATTTGTCTAATACATGTATGAAGGAGGGAAATAAATGAATGGATTAAGGGGTCTTTGCGGTAAGGAAGTGGAAGTTGAAATATCAGGAAGAACCGTTTTTTCCGGTATATTAATTGATGTCGGTCTGGACATTATCGTGCTTTTTGATGGCGAGGATTATCATTATATACCGATTCTGCACTTGCACAATATAAAAGAAAGAGAAATGAAATTCGATGATGAAGGAATCCCGCAACCATCACATATTATGCCCTTTTTGCAAGAGAAGGAGGAGATATCCTATCGGAAAATTTTAACAAATGCAAAAGGGCAATTTCTTGAAGTATATGTAACAGGAAATAAATCCATTCACGGTTATATTACCAGTGTATTAAATGACTATATTGTTTTTTATTCCCCCATTTATAAAACTCTTTTTATTTCCATGCAGCATTTAAAATGGCTGACTCCTTATTCGAAGCAGCTTACTCCGTATCTTTTAAGTAATAAAGAGTTGCCTGTCATGCCTTCCGTCATCCCGTTAGCCCGATCATTTGATGAACAAATAAAGAAATATGAAAACCACCTGCTTGTTTTTGACTTTGGAGAGCATCCGAATAAAGTGGGCGTATTAAAAAACATTGCCAATAATATTGTTGAGCTTGTGAATGCACAGGGAAATATTACATTTTGGAAATTAACCCATTTAAAAACCGTTCATATTCCATAAAGCACAAAAGAAAAACCGATTGTCTATTGGTTTTTCTTTTGTAAATAGCCATTTTTTCTGATTTAATGGTGTTTAAAGGCATGGAAAATTTTTGTGCTGTATTCAAGTGATTTTCCAATGTGAAAAATAGGGCCTTTTTCATTAAAATGAGACATATGAAAAGTTTGATATAGATATAAAAGTACTATTTTCAGAAAAATAATGAAAGCGAATACATTTCGTCTAGAAATATATTAATTTGAATGCTAGAATACTAGTATCGGGCATCATAACGATATCGAATACTTTACAGGGTATTTCGTTATTCATAAACGTTATCATTCATTAACAATGGGAGTGTAAAGATCATGTTTAAGGGATCTGTAAGACTAGCCGGTGAAAATAATAAAGAATACTCATACAGGGTGATTAAAGAGGGGATTATGTCACTGAGGCTGAAACCCGGTCAGACCATTAGTGAAGTCGAACTGGCAGATGCGCTGCAAATTTCCCGCACACCGATCCGTGAAGTAATGGGGAAATTAAGAGAAGAATACCTTGTTGAAGTACTTCCTCAGGTCGGTTCATATATATCAAAGATAAAACTGCAATTAATTGAAGAAGCAGCTTTTATGCGCTATACATTGGAAAAGGAAGTCATGAAAATGGCCTGTCAATCATTCCCGGAAGACAAACTGCGTGAACTGAAACGGAATGTGGCCTTACAGGAAGAGATCGTTGTTCAAAAAACAACAGATTGTCTTGCCTTTCATAAATTAGATACAAAATTTCATTCAATTATCTTTCAGGGGAATTATAAAGAGCATGTTTGGAATGCGATTACAAGGCTGAGCACTCACTATAATCGTATGCGTGTTCTTTCTGAAATGGAAAATTCCTATCATACAGCTTTTTCAGAGCATAAGAATATTATAAAGCTGATTGAGGAGAAAGACATTGAACATGTGGAAGAGGTTGTACATAAGCATATTTTGGAGCCTGCTCAGTCATGGGGTAAATTATATCAGCCTGACAGTCCTTATGTTGATTATTTTGATCTTTCATCTCAAATGCCAATACTTCAGTAAGCTTCTTCATCATTGAGGTCTGAACATTTTGTGTCAGCCTCAATTTTTTATTCTAAAAAATATTGTCATCAGCTTGTAAGTATCCTAGTATACAATTATAATTGAATTCTCTCTCAACCCAAATTCCAAGGATTAAGCAGCAAATTAAATTCATAGCAAAAGTACATATTAATGGTGGACTGCTTTTTATTCCCATCAATAAAGTGCGGCGGATGTAAATGATTGAGAGTTTGAAGTCGATTAATAACAAACAATAAGATATGAAAAAATTAACGACAGGGGTGTTGAGTATGTTACCAAAATTTGAAGTACTGAAGGAAATGCACGAAGGATATGCAGTTGCTGTCGTACGCGGTAAAAACAAACAGGATGCAGTAGAAATATCAAAGGCAGCATATAAGGGAGGGATTCGTTCACTTGAAGTGACGTTTTCTACACCTGGAGCTGAAGAAGCGATAACTGAGCTAACAGCTATTGGCGACAAAGGAATGATTGTCGGAGCTGGAACGGTTTTGGATGCAGAAACTGCAAGAATTGCCATTATAAAGGGTGCACGCTATGTTGTAAGCCCGCACTTTGATGGGAAAATCGCCATGATGTGCAATCGTTATTGTGTACCGTATTTACCAGGATGCGGTTCAGTTACTGAAATTATGGAAGCTCTGACATTTGGTGTCGATGTTGTTAAGCTTTTCCCTGGAAGTTTAATGGGTCCCGGCTTCATAAAAGATGTTAAAGGTCCAATCCCGCATGTGGAATTAATGCCTTCCGGCGGAGTAAGTGTCGACAATGTTGATAAGTGGATAAATAATGGGGCATTTGCAGTTGGAATTGGCAGCGCCTTAACAAAAGATGTAACCAACGGAGATTACAGTTCAGTTGAAAAGGTAGCCCGAAAGTTTATGGATAAAATCGCATCTGTCAAAGCCTGAACAAAGAATACAGACCGATCAATCATATAATCATGGCTGGCTGTTAATCAGACAGCCCTTTTATGATTTAAATGCTTAATGCATTTGTCCTATGTCTGAAGTTTCGTTCAATAACTGGTCAATTTCAACCGAAATATACTCAATATGTTCTGCCTTTATCGCTAAGATTTTTGTATCCTCAAGTAATTGATCGATGTCAATCAATGTTTTCGCCACTTTAGTCAGCTCCTCATCACGTGAAATCGTTCTCTATATAGAACTAATTGTACGATATATATTTATAATTAACAACTAAAAATATTCGAAAAAATACAAAGCATGAGTCAATTGCACCATGCTATTTAGAATATTCGTGTGGGTTTTAAAAATATGTCCGTAATTCAAAAAAATTTTTTAAGAAAGATTTGAAAACGTTTTTAAAGAGAGAGAAAATCATTGACACAGTTCCCAGGCATCGTTATGATTTAAATATAGCAAATGATAATGAATATCATTATTATTGAAGCGAGATCGTTTATTTTATTCATTTACGACTCAGAGTGATCCATTGCTAATACTTTGAGAATAAACACATAATGAGGGTTACATATGAGATTATGGATGTTGATTATTGCAGCTGTAATCCTGTCATTTACATCACTGTTTGTCGGTTCGATCGATATTAAGCTGAGTGATTTGCTAAATTGGGAGTCTGATAAGATTCAAGTCTTTTTAATCAGCCGGGTACCTCGTTTAATGTCGATTATTTTAGCAGGGGCAGGAATGAGTATTGCGGGTCTGATTATGCAAAGTTTAAGTCGAAATAAGTTTGTCTCTCCAACAACAGCCGGCACATTAGATGCAGCGAAATTAGGAATTTTGATTTCAATGTTATTTTTTGCGAATGTAACATACATGCAGCAAATTATTTTTAGTTTTTTATTTGCCTTAGCCGGCACTTTAATTTTTATGCAAATTTTAGATCGTATTAAATTTAAAGATGCGATATTTGTTCCGTTAATCGGGATTATGTATGGGAACATATTATCCTCTATTACGACATTTTTTGCTTATGAAGCAGATCTTCTACAGAATATCTCGTCATGGCTGATGGGGAGCTTCACATTAATTATTGCCGGTCGCTATGAGCTATTATATGTAGGAATTCCAGCAATTATTTTAGCATATCTTTATGCGAACAAATTTACTGTAGCCGGTATGGGAGAAGATTTCGCAAAGAATTTAGGCGTAAGCTATAAATTTGTGCTAAATATAGGTCTTGTTCTTGTTGCGGTTATTTCTACAACTGTCGTACTAACTGTCGGCGTTATCCCGTTTTTAGGATTAATTGTGCCTAACATTGTATCTCTTTACTTGGGTGATAATTTACGCAAAACCATCCCGCATACAGCAGTACTTGGAATTGTATTTCTGTTACTATGCGACATTATTGGACGTATAATCATCCATCCTTACGAGATTCCGGTTAACGTTACTGTTGCTGTAATCGGTAGTGCGATCTTCTTAATTATGCTGTTTAGGGGGAGAGCCTATGCGAAGTAATAGGACAAAGTTGATCCTTTTAGCCGTTTTAAGTATTATTTGCATTTTGCTTTACGGATTCTATGATATCAAGGGCGGGTTTGATTACGCCTTTCCAAAACGAATGATTCGAGTGGCGGCAATGATGGTAACCGGCTGTGCGATTGCCTATTCGACGGTCGTGTTTCAGACGATTACCCATAATCGTATTCTAACCCCTTCTGTTATGGGACTTGATTCCATGTATGAGGTAGTACAAACATTAATTTACTTTTTTGCGGGGTCTATGTCCGTTTGGGTATTAAATAAATACTTAAACTTTGGTATAGCGATTTTTGCAATGGTTCTATTTGCACTGATTCTGTATCGTTTCTTATTCCGGGCAGATAAGCATCCTATTTATTTGCTGCTTTTAATTGGGATGATTTTAGGGACGCTTTTAGGAAGTCTCGTGACTTTTTTACAAGTGCTGATTGATCCGGTTGAATATTTAAGCCTACAAAATCTTTTATTTGCGAACTTTACCAACGTAAAGGCCGATTTATTGTATCTCGCCATAGGCATCTTACTTATCGCCTTTCTATTCGGTTACCGCATGATCAGAAAGTTGGATGTTATGTCGCTTGGCCGTGAAAATGCCATTAATCTTGGCGTTAACTATGATCAGATGGTCATGAATGTATTGATATTATCATCGGTTTTAATTGCGACGGCAACAGCGCTGGTTGGTCCGATTACGTTTTTAGGATTAATCGTTGCGAATCTTTCCTACCAATTTTTAGCTACCTATAAGCATTCCGTATTAATCTTGGGAGCAAGTTTAATTAGTATTATCGCACTGGTAGGCGGTCAGTTTTTTGTTGAACATATTTTTGAATTACGTACAACATTAAGCGTTATTATTAACTTTATCGGTGGTATTTACTTTATTTATTTATTACTAAAAGAAAGTAGGTCAGGTCGATGATTGAAATCAAGGGACTAACGAAACGTTTTGGTGAGCAACCAGTTGTAGATAATATAACGATTACCATTGAACCAGGGACGATTACATCGTTTATTGGGCCGAATGGTGCCGGTAAATCAACACTTCTTTCCATGGTAAGCCGATTATTAGATGCAGATAGCGGGGAAGTGTTGCTTGATCAAACGAACGTAAAGAAGTGGAAGTCAGATGAGCTTGCGAAACGAGTTTCCATTTTGAAGCAGGCCAATTATATTAATGTCCGTCTGACGGTACGTGAGCTAATTGCATTTGGTCGCTACCCTTATTCAAAGGGACGTCTTTCACCGGAAGACAATACATTCATCACACAAGCCATTGAATATATGAATTTAACAGAAATCGAGGATAAGTTTTTGGATGAATTATCAGGAGGACAGAAACAGCGGGCGTTTATTGCTATGGTTATTGCGCAGGATACGGAATATATATTGCTGGATGAGCCTTTAAATAACTTAGATATGAAGCACTCTGTTCAAATCATGAAGATTTTACGTCAGCTTGTCGATGAGTTGGGGAAAACAGTAGTCATTGTCTTGCATGATATTAACTTTGCGTCTGTCTATTCGGATCGGATTGTCGCCTTGAAAAACGGAAGGCTAGTGAAAAACGGACCGACGCACGATATTATTAATTCGAATGCACTCCGCGAAATTTACGATATGGATATTCCGGTTCAAGAACAAAATGGCAGCCGGATTTGTGTATATTTTGATTCACATTCAGTTGCGAACTGAATGAAATATGTCCTAGGGAAATGGCGAAAGCAGAACGGTTTATCAGGGTATTTTTTGCCGGAATAGCAGATGAAATGCAGTAAACTAATTTATTGCCGCCCTCTCATTTTGACAATATTCTAAAATGGTATTGACGATAGGAATGAATAACTATATAATGAGAATCGTTATCGATGATAATGATTCTCATTAAAGGTTGAAGCAAATAATAACACATAGGGAGAGTTTGACAGATGAAAAAATGGAAGATACCCATTGTAATGTTAGTTTTAACTTTACTGCTTGCTGCCTGCGGTTCTAATGAAGAAGGTACAGCGGAAAGCACAGCTGATAAGGCGGGAACAGAAGAAAGGGCAGTGAAAAATAAGGCTGCTAGTGATGAAAAAGGTCCTGCTTATCCGATGACTATAACTCCAACCATTGCATCAACTGAAAGTGAAGAAAAAGGTACTATTCAATTTGAGGATGTAAAATTTGAAAAAATGCCTAAAAAAATAGTTGTATTTGACTACGGATTCCTTGATACTTTAGATGCACTTGGTGTTGAAGGGGTTGTTGGAGTTGCTAAGGATTCTTCTCTGCCATCTTATTTAGAAAAATTTTCCGATGATGAATATCAAAACATTGGTACTTTAAAGAACCCATTATTGGAAGATATTGCGGAAATCAGTCCAGATGTTATCTTCATTTCCGGACGTCAATCTGCATTCTTTGAGGAATTAAGGGAAATCGCACCTGTTGTTTTCGTCGGTACATCACAGGATAATTACTGGAATTCTTTCTTAGATTCTGTAGATATCGCAGCAAAGATGTTCGGTAAAGAGGCTGAAGCAAAAGAATATCTTGCAAAATTTGATTCAGCATTGAATGACATTAAGAAATTAGCAGGTAATTATAAAACTACTTTAGTAACCATGTACAACGAAGGTAAGCTGTCCGGATTTGGTCCAATCTCACGTTTCGGTTACATTTATGACACCTATGGCTTCAAGCCGGTTACAGAAGATATCGAAGCATCTTCTCACGGTTCGAACTTCGGTTTTGAGGCAATTTTAGAATTTGATCCTGAGGTCTTATTTGTCATTGACCGTACAGCAGCAATAAATAATAATGTATCTAACATTGAAGCTGACTTAGAAAATGATATTATTAAAAAGACTACAGCTTATAAAAATAAACACATCATATACTTGGATGGTCCGCTATGGTACTTAAGCGGCGGCGGATTACAATCTGAAATGGCAAAAATCAAAGAAGTTTTAGCAGAATTAAAATAGGTTCATCTTTTTGCAGTGGGACCGCGGGAACGTTGATCGATATATACGTTTCCGCGGTCTTGCTGTTTATTTATCCACATGAAATGAAGGGGAGGTAAACGATAAGAAAGATTGGGATTCTTCATCTTAGTCTGTTTCCTTCTCTTCATTTCTTCATTTTTCACGAATTCGTTAGGATCCAAAATTGGCGGCTAACTATTTCAGTAGTTTTTCAAACGATACTTGTCGGTTGATCCAGTACATTAATGGCGCACCTATAGTCATGACCACTAATTCGCCCGCAGCAGTTGTCACCCATGTCAGGAGAAATGGCAGACCGAAGGCAAGATTCAGTTCTATAGCGATGATGAACATTGTTAAGGTGAAGACGAGGGTATTGAAAATCATCCGTGCCCATATTCCTTTAAGAAACCGTATCGAAAAGATTGTGATAAGCAGGGACACAATGGACTGTCCTGTTCCGAAAACAAGGTCATAGGCAGCCATAGGAGAAAAAAGCAGGTTTGTTAGAAAAACGCCAAGAACAATTCCATAAATGAACTTCTTATTAAAGACAATAAGATGATTAAAAATCTCTGAGATGCGGAACTGTACGTTCGTGAAGCCAAATGGCTGAATAACAGCAGAAACAACAATATATAAGGCTGCAACGATGCCGTTTACTGCAAGAGTTTTGATATTCATGTTGTTCGCTCCTTAGTTTTTTTACGTGGGATGGTTTCGAACCACGCGCTACTATAATTCTTAAACTCTAGTATTATACAACTTTTAAGCGAAATTACCAGCTCCATTTTCAGGTAATAGTGGATGAAGACTTGCATCATCATTGATGGTTCATGCAATAGTAGCGTATATAATCATAAGGGAAGATTTCGTTTGAAAATAAATTCTTGACATTGTTCTGGTGATTCTTTAATATATATTTTATAAGAATAAGAGCATACACCTAAAGGGGAGTAGCTTTTACAGCAAAGTCGTCATTACGGAGGTTATCTCCCGGCTTTGTTGGCAACGATTTAGTTGTTAGCAAGACCTTTACCAACAGGTAAGGTCTATTATTATGGATCATTCAGACCTTTACCGGTATGGTAAAGGTCTTTATTGTGTGCGTGAATTTTGAAGGAGGATAAAAACGAAATGGGATAAATTACGATGATGCAATGAATCGCAAAGGAGAAAGGGTAGCTGTTACATGATCAGCAAAATAGAGACTGTAGCAGGATAAATAATTCTAAAAATATTCAGGGGAAATAAGGAGGAAGTATATGGAATTATCAATATTAATGGAGTATGGCTGGGTATTGCTTGTGTTGATCGTGTTGGAAGGGCTACTGGCAACAGATAATGCGTTGGTGCTGGCGATTATGGTCAGACATCTACCGGAGGAAAAACGGCGAAAAGCTTTATTTTATGGACTTATTGGCGCATTTTTATTTCGCTTTGGTTCTCTGTTTATTATCTCTTACCTTGTTGATGTATGGCAGGTTCAGGCGATTGGCGCTGCCTATCTGTTATTCATGTCTATCAATCACTTAATTAAGAAGTTGGCGAAGGGAAAATCGAAGGAAGACGTGGAAGAACAGCAAATAGAGGAAAAGCCTAAGAAACAAAGCGGTTTTTGGATGACTGTTTTCAAGGTTGAACTGGCAGATATCGCGTTTGCAATTGACTCTATTTTGGCTGCGGTTGCTCTCGGGGTAACGCTTCCGGAACTGCCGATTGCTAATATTGGAGGGATGAACGGCGGTCATTTTATTGTCATTTTGGCAGGAGGGATGATTGGATTAGTTATCATGAGATTTGCTGCAAATATGTTTGTAAAGCTGCTGGATAAGAAACCGGGCTTGGAAGTGGCTGCCTTTTGTATCGTGGGCTGGGTAGGAATCAAATTGCTTGTGCATACATTAGCTCATCCGCAGTTAGCGGTTCTTTCCCATTCATTTGCTGAATCTTCGGCATGGAAGGCAACTTTTTACATCGTGTTAATTGGCATCGCTGTTACAGGTTGGTTTCTATCCAAGCCGCAGCAGGCCATTGAATCGAAAAAAGAAGTGACAGAATAAATAGCGGACATAACAAAGGGATTACAACATAATAAAACTCCTGAGAGGCAGATGGGAATACTTATGAAAGTGTGAACCCCCTAAACTTTATTTTCATTCATTTTTTGTTCGATGAAAAAATAACGGTATGATCGTCCTTTTTTTACAAAATGGGGAGGAAGCCTGTACATTTTTTTGATACAAGCATATGTAATACTAGAGGATAATAAACATTATCCTTAGCGGCATACCCATAACCTCCTCTCTTTTTTACTGTATGTCTGTCCAATGTGACAGCATACAGTTTTTTTGAATTTCATACGAAAATGGGAGGTTTATATTCAATTTGCGGAAAAAAATATCCTTTAATATAGATTGAAATGTTGTGATCTGTACGATTTAAAAATATAATGAGAAGTTGAAGCGGATCTTCTGACCACCTTATAACGATACTTTTATATTTTTAAGGCAAACAGATCATCATAGAAGGTGAATTTAATGACTACAAGTAAACAATCAACATCGAGAATAGATTTTAATCTTGTCTTAGTTCTTATGCTGTTATGTATCGCGAGTTGCGTTTCCATATATAGCGCCCAATCGACTGGACAGTATCAGGAAAATTTCTTTTTGAAGCAAATTGTTTGGTACTGTATCGGAGTGGGCATTATTGCTTCGGTCATTACGCTTGATTCTGATCAATTAAAGAAAATTTCGTGGTATGCTTATGGCTTTGGTCTGTTCCTGCTTGCATTTTTAATTATCGCGCCTGAAAGTATCGCTCCGGTGATAAATGGGGCGAAGAGTTGGTACAAAGTACCAGGATTGGGCTCGATTCAGCCTTCAGAATTTGTAAAAGTATTTATTATTTTGGTCTTATCAAGAGTGATCGTAGAGCATCATCATAAATATATCGTGAAAACGATTCAGACTGATTTGTTGCTGCTTATTAAATTAGGTGCTGTGACAATGGTACCGTTATTATTTGTAATGAAGCAGCCGGATTTAGGTACTTCCCTTGTTTTCCTGGCCATTTTACTAGGAATGATTTTTATTTCGGGTATTTCGTGGAAGATTTTGGTGCCAATTTTCAGTGGTGCAGTTGTGCTGATTTCTGTTATTTTTTATTTTGTCCTTTGGCAGCCGGAATTTTTGGAAAAGTATTTAGGGGTAAAGGAATACCAATTCGGCCGGATTTATTCATGGATTGACCCGTATAATTATCAAAGCACGGCAGGATATCAGCTCGTGCACTCACTTTTAGCAATTGGTTCGGGGGAAACATCCGGGAAGGGCTTCGGAACCCGTGAGGTGTATCTGCCGGAGAGCCACTCTGACTTCATTTTCAGTATTGTCGGAGAAGAGTTTGGTTTTATCGGGGCCAGTATACTTATCAGTTTGTTCTTTCTGTTGATTTATCATATTACAAAGGTTGGCATGGAGACGAAGAATAACTTTTATACGTGTGTATGCGTCGGGGTTATCAGCATGCTGACATTCCATGTCTTTCAAAATATAGGTATGACCATAGGAATTTTGCCTATTACGGGTATCCCCCTCCCGTTTATTAGTTATGGGGGCAGTTCTTTAATGGGGAATATGCTTGCCATTGGCTTGATTTTCTCCATCCGCTATCACCATAAAAAATATATGTTTTCCAAAAGTGATTGATCAAAAAAAGCCGCAAAGCGGCTTTTTTTGATCAATAGAAGTCGTTCTGAATCCGAACCAGCGTATGGCTCCAGCTATCTGCTTCTGGGTAGATAATTTTGTTTTCTATTGGAGATTCCCATCATATGGAAACTGTGAGGTATACCCTTGGAATTGCTGGTATTTTTGCTGCAGTTGCTGTGCAGCAGCCGTTTCAATCTTATACCAGCCCTTTCTGAACATTAGATTGTATAGCTCACGCTGTTCATTTTGTGCTTCGGTGCAGATATTCAGGATGTCTTGGTATAACGCCTGGTGACTTGCTTCATTTAAATAAATGCTGTAGGAATCTGTCATTGTTTTTTCTGTGGCCAGTAGATCATTCGTAAAATCCCGCTCATTCATTTGCGGTGTTTTTTGTATCTGTACTTCCGGATTTTGGATGGATTGATTTTGATTCATGCTGAACACCTCCAGATTATTGCTGTATATTCCCAGTGGAAGATTGATTTTGATTGTCTAGGTGAGTAAGAATCCTCTCATAATGGTGCTGGTGCATTTGTCCGCACGCGTTAAAGGCATTTATAAGCTCCTGATCCTGAACTTGCTGCGCATAATAGTGGGCTTTTTTCATTGCTAGCAAATTCCAGGAAAGCATATCCGTTAAATATAGGGCATCCTTAGTTGAAATGACAGCTGGGGGCTGCTGGAAAACGACCTGTTGCTGATTTTGTGCATTGAAATTTTGCTGTTGCATCGTTTGGCCTCCTTATTCCGTTATTCTTTTATACTGGTTATTTTGACTGTTTACTTTATTTGGTCCGTATTCATTTTCAATTCCCGGACCTGCATTCCCCTTTATACTTGCAGCGCTTTTAGCTGCTTTAGACGGGTCCTTTTTTCTTTTAACCAAAGGCAATCACCTCCTTGCTTAGTATGTCCGATAATGAATGTTTCATGAATCAGAAAAAGGAAATCCGCCATGCTAAATTATTTAAATAATCAGTCATATTTTACTGCCTGTTTTTTTAAACTAACAATAGCGGGTTTGGTAAAAGGGAAAAGGGGGTAACAGTGATGAAAACGATAGAAAAAGTGGCGGTATTGGGCTCAGGGGTCATGGGTATGGGCATTGCCGCCCATCTCGCAAACATCGGTATTCCGGTATTCCTGCTTGATATGGTGCCAAAAAGTCTGACAGAAACCGAAAGGATACAAGGACTTACCTTTCGGGATAAAAAGGTGAGAAATCGGTTCAGTGAACAAGCGTTGCAAAAAATGCTGAAACAAAAGCCGGCCCCGCTTACAGCCAAAGAGAATCTTTCTTATATAGAAACAGGAAACTTTGGGGATGATATGTCCCGCTTACGGGAAGCAGATTGGATTATTGAAGCCGTTGTGGAAAATTTGGAGATCAAAAAGCAAATGCTTGAACAGGTGGACTGTTTTCGAAAGCCGGGAAGTATCGTCAGTTCAAATACATCAGGGATTTCTATTACGGCCATGTCCGAAGGGCGTTCGGAAGATTTCTGCAGTCATTTTCTTGGAACGCATTTTTTCAATCCGCCACGTTATTTAAAATTACTTGAAATCATTCCGACCAAAAACACAACGCCGGCTGTTTTAGAGTTTATGAAGAAATTTGGAGAAGATATTCTTGGCAAGGGGGTCGTCATGGCGAAGGATACGCCTAACTTTATTGCCAACCGCATCGGTACCTATGGGCTATTAGTCACCATACGTGAAATGCTAAAAAGCGGATACAGTGTCGGCGAGGTTGATTCTCTGACAGGCCCATTGATTGGTCGGGCGAAAAGCGCCACATTTAGGACGCTTGATGTGGTAGGCCTTGATACCTTTCTCTATGTAGCTGACACAGTGTATAAAGCAACAGAGGGCGAGGAGAGGAAAGAATTCGACCCGCCGGTCTTTATACAGGAAATGATCAAAAATGGCTGGTTAGGTAGCAAAAGCGGTCAAGGATTTTATTTGAAAAAGGGGAAGGATATCTTTGAATTGGACCCGCACACCATGCAGTATTATCCACGCAAAAAATTAAGAACAGAAGCAACGGAACAGAGCAAGCTCGAAAAGGGCTGGAAGAAAAAATTGAAAACGCTTATGTACGCTGATGACCGGGCTGGAAGATTTCTGTGGGATAGTCTGACTCCGGTATTCCTCTATTCGGCTGAAAAATTGGATGAAATCGCACATAATCTGGCTGCTGTCGATCAGGCGATGAAATGGGGATTTGGCTGGGAACTCGGTCCGTTTGAATTATGGGATGCGCTTGGCCTGGCAGAATCAGCTGAGAAACTGAAAAAATCTGGTTGGCAGCTGCCTGATTGGGTAGAAGACATGCTTCAGCGAGGAATTCCTTCTTTTTATACAGAAGAAGACGGAGAGCGTTGCTATTATCATCATGGTGCATATCATCCCCTTAAAGAAAGTTCAAAAGTGCTGAATTTGCATAAAATTAAGCAGAAAAAAAGGGCTATTAAGAAAAACAGCGGCGCTTCCCTGATTGATATCGGAGATGGTGTTGCCTTGCTTGAATTTCATTCGCCGCATAATGCTATCGGTCCGGATATTCTGCAGATGATCCATATAGCAGTTGATGAAGTAGAAAACAAATACAAAGGATTGGTGATCGGCAACGAGGGAAAGAATTTCTGTGTCGGTGCTAATTTAGGCATGATCTTAATGGAAGCACAGGAAGATAATCTATTCGAGCTTGATTACATTGTAAAGCAATTTCAACAGGCGATGATGAAAATCAAATACAGCGTGAAGCCGGTAGTAACGGCTCCTTTTGGTATGACGCTTGGCGGAGGTGCTGAGATATGTCTGCCTGCCGCACATATTCAGGCATCATTCGAAACGTATATCGGGCTTGTTGAGACAGGGGTTGGTCTTATTCCCGGAGGCGGTGGCACTAAGGAGCTTTATTTGAAGACGTTGAACAGCATGCCGAAGGGGGTTGAATTTGACCTGCTGAAGGTAGCGGGAAAAGTATTTGAAACGGTTGCCATGGCAAAGGTATCAGGATCGGCTGCTGAAGCGGTTCAATATGGATTTCTTCGTCCGTCAGATGGAATTACCATTAACGGCAGCCATTTACTTCATGATGCCAAGAATGCTGTATTGATTCTTTCTGAAAGAGGCTACAGGCCTCCGCAAAGACAAAAAGTACCAGTAACTGGAGATACCGGATATGCTGCTCTCTTATTAACCGCCCAATCGTTGCTTTATTCCGGTTATATTTCCGATCATGATTTTAAAATTGCCCAAAAACTGGCCTATGTCATTTCCGGAGGAAAGGTTCCATTTGGAATGATGGTGGACGAACAATATCTGCTTGATTTAGAAAGGGAGGCATTCCTGAGCTTGGCTTCCGAGCCGAATTCAATGCAGCGCATGCAGCATATGCTGTTAAAGGGGAAGGCACTACGCAATTAATAGATTTATTTTCGTGCATTTTTATTGAGAGGAGCTGTAAGAATGGGAGAAGCGGTTATAGTATCAGGTGCAAGAACCCCCGTTGGAAGAGCCAAAAAAGGAACATTGGCAAATGTCAGGCCTGATGATTTAGGTGCACTTGTCGTAAAGGAAACCTTAAAACGAGCAGGAGGCTATGAAGGAAACATTGATGATCTGATTATTGGTTGCGCTATGCCAGAGGCAGAGCAAGGACTGAATATTGCGAGGAATATCGGCGCTCTTGCCGGACTTCCCTATACAGTGCCTGCGATAACTGTTAATCGCTATTGTTCTTCCGGACTTCAGTCCATCGCCTATGCGGCAGAACGTATTCTACTCGGATCTGCTGATACTGTGATTGCCGGTGGTGCGGAATCGATGAGCTTAGTTCCGATGTTCGGTCATGTTGCCCGGCCAAATAGCAAGCTGGCAGAAAATGCCCCGCAGTACTATATGGGAATGGGGCATACAGCTGAAGAAGTAGCTAGAAGGTTTAATGTAACGCGAAGAGACCAGGATGCTTTTGCTGTTCAAAGCCACAGAAAGGCAGAACAGGCGATTCAGACAGGAAAATTTGTGGATGAAATCGTTCCCGTAGAGGTAACACGAGTAATGATTAATCAGGAGAACCAATGCATAGAAACAAAGCTGATCTTCAGCCAAGATGAAGGGGTTCGTCCTGATACCAGTCTGGAGAAGCTAGAAAAGTTGAGACCTTCGTTTGCCGTAAAAGGTACTGTGACAGCGGGGAATGCCTCACAGATTAGCGACGGAGCAGCAGCCGTCTTGCTGATGAACCAGGAAAAAGCGGAGTCTCTCGGGCTGAAACCAATGGCGAAATTCAGGTCCTTTGCAGTTGGAGGCGTACCACCGGAAATCATGGGAATCGGTCCGGTTGCTGCCATTCCGAAGGCTCTCGACTTAGCAGGATTACAGCTATCAGATATCGGTTTGATCGAATTAAATGAAGCCTTTGCTGCTCAATCCTTGCAGGTTATCCGCGAAATGGAGCTTGATGAAGAGAAGGTTAATGTGAATGGAGGAGCCATCGCCTTAGGTCATCCGCTTGGGTGCACCGGAACAAAATTAACCTTGACGCTACTGCATGAAATGAAACGGCGCCAGGTGCAATTCGGGATGGTAACGATGTGTATCGGTGGAGGAATGGGGGCCGCAGGCATATTTGAACTAATCTAATCTGGATGTATAACATAAAAAAGGGAGGAAGAATACGGATGGCGAATCAAATTAATCAGGCCGCAGCAGGGGGAAGCTTTTTAATTGAAGACAGCCCGTGTGAGAGGGTATATACGCCAGAGGATTTCAATGATGAACATAAATTGATTGCGAAGACAATAGAAGACTTTGTAGAGAATGAAGTCATGCCAGTAATGGAACAATTGGAAAATCAGGATTTTTCTCTTTCTGTCAAACTGTTGAAAAAAGCGGGGGAATTAGGGTTATTGGCTGCTGATGTCCCTGAGGAATACGGGGGACTCGGACTTGATAAGATTAGCTCAGCATTGATCGCGGAAAAAATGGCTCGTGCCGGAGGCTTTTCGATTTCACATGGTGCCCATGTTGGAATTGGTTCGCTGCCGATCATTTTGTTTGGTAATGAAAGACAGAAGCAACAGTATCTGCCCTTTTTAACAACAGGAGAGAAGATTGCGGCTTATGCATTAACAGAACCGGGATCAGGTTCGGATGCCCTTGGCGCAAAGACGGCGGCGAAATTGAATAGCGTCGGTACCCATTATGTCTTAAATGGGGAGAAACAGTGGATAACAAATTCAGGATTTGCTGATATTTTTATTGTGTATGCCAAAATTGACGGAAAGCATTTCAGTGCTTTTATTGTGGAGCGGGATTATCCCGGAGTTTCAACAGGGCTTGAAGAGAGGAAGATGGGACTGAAAAGCTCATCTACCCGGACATTAATTCTTCAGGATGCTATGGTTCCAAAGGAAAATCTTCTTGGTGAACCTGGAAAAGGTCATGTAATCGCCTTTAATATTTTAAATATTGGCCGCTACAAGCTTGGAGTTGGGGCAGTCGGCGCCGCCAAACGGGCTCTTGAGGTAACGATCCGATATACTAATCAGCGACAGCAGTTTAAAAAACTACTTTCACAATTCTCATTAACGAAAGAAAAAATAGCATCGATGGCAGCTATATTATATGCGGCTGAAAGCTCTGTATACAGGACTGTTGGCCTTTTTGAAGCAAAAATGAGCCAATTATCTTCTGTGGAGGTGAACGATGGGAAAAAGGTCGCTGAAGCAATTGCAGAATATGCCTTGGAGTGCTCCTTAAATAAAGTGTTTGCCAGCGAAATGCTCGATTATATTGCCGACGAAGGGCTGCAGCTACACGGCGGATATGGTTATATGGCCGACTATGAGATTGAGAGAATCTATCGTGATTCAAGGATCAATCGCATTTTTGAAGGCACCAATGAAATCAATCGATTATTGGTACCTGCCACCTTAATGCGGAAGGCCATGAAGAGGGAACTCCCGCTTTTTGAGAAAGCGGAGGAGCTGCAGGGGGAGATAATGATGTTCATACCGCAGGAACCAGGATATGCACCACTGGCAAAGGAAAAGTATCTTGTACAGAATGGAAAGAAAATTGCCCTTCTTACAGCAGGTTTAGCGGCGCAAAAATATGGAAAACAATTGGAGGATGAACAGGAAATATTAGTGAATTTGGCAAATATCATCTCCAATATTTACGCGATGGAGTCTGCTGTGCTTAGGACGGAAAAAGCAATTAAGCAGTCGGGGATTGAGAACAGCCAGCAAAAGTTATTTTATTCAGAAATCTTTTGTCAGGAGGCATTTCAACAAATTGAACTCGATGCAAAGGAAACCTTGTTTGCAGTAGAAGAAGGCGATACATTGCGGATGATGCTGACAGCTTTGCGCAAATATACCCGCTTTACCCCATTAAATATCATTGCTGTGAAACGTAAGGCAGCAGAAAAGTTAATCCAGGTGGAAAAATTCGTGGTGTAGCGGGTTTTAGCTGAGTCTCATGGAGCTATCCCAGCAGGTGGAAGGTATTCACAATTTATCTGTATCCAGTGAGGATTTATGCAAAGTGGTACTAGATAGTGTATGGTGGTGCCTACCACCATTGCTTTTGGGACAGTTCTTTTTTGATTCTTAGCTAAAAGGGTAAAAGGCCCTGCTTTTCCCAATGTACCTAGGGATCGGTAGCGGAAAGCGAGGTACCGGAACGGAAATCAACATCCGAGCAAGCTCAGCTAATTCTCAAAGTAATCATTTCGATTATGGGCCATAATATGGTAAGATAGGGACAAGTTCCATAATATGAAATGGAGATTGCTGAGGTGATGAGTATAGTATGGCACTATTCTTTTATTGGTATCCTAAATGCGGAACATGTCGGAAGGCTAAAAAATGGCTTGATGAACATCAGATTTCTTACAAAGAAATACATATTGTAGAAGAGCCTCCATCTCGCTCTGAACTGGAAACCCTGTATAGAAAAAGCGAATTGGATATTAAGAAGTTTTTTAATACCAGCGGTCAAAGATATAGGAATCTCGGATTAAAGGATCGGATCAAAGAGGCTTCTGAAGATGAACTCCTTGATCTGCTGGCATCTGATGGAATGCTGCTCAAACGTCCGATTGTAACGGATAAAGAAAAGGTTACAGTTGGGTTTAAAGAAGAGGAATTTGCTCAAACCTGGAACAAATAAGTATCATCCATATCATTTATTTTGGAGGGAACAACATGAACAACCCAAAAGAATTACGCTATACACAAGAGCATGAGTGGGTAAAGATAGAAGACAAAACAGTCCGTGTAGGAATTACTGATTTTGCCCAGCATGAGCTTGGGGATATTGTATTTGTTGAATTACCTGAGGTTGGAACAGAAATAAAGGCAGAAGAATCCTTTGGCAGTGTGGAATCTGTTAAAACTGTTTCAGAATTATATGCTCCTGTAAGCGGAAAAATAGTGGAAGTAAATGAAGATTTAAATGATAACCCGGAATATGTCAACGAGTCTCCATATGAGAAAGCTTGGATGATTGTCATTGAACCATCTGATATATCTGAAGTGGACAAGTTGATGACTGCGGATCAGTATGAAGAAATAACGAAGGAAGATTGATCCATTCCGAAGGCGTCCGTTTTTTGGACGCTTTCGTTGTTGAAAGGGGCGTTCACTATATGAGCGAATTAGTTCACGACAAAATTATCATTGTCGAAGGGATATCTGATAAACGAAAACTTCAGCAGGTGGTAAAAGAGCCCGTTGATATCGTTTGTACAAACGGAACTATTAGTAAATCCCTATTAGATGAGTTAATCGATCATATATCAGATCAGGAGATATATATTTTAGTTGATGCCGATGATGCAGGGGAAAAGCTTCGCAAGCAATTAAAAAGGGAATTTCCTGAAGCTGAAAATATTTATATTGATAGAGTATACCGTGAAGTAGCGGCTGCCCCTGTTCAACATCTCGCTGAGGTATTACTGAGAGCAAACCTTCATGTGGAGATAAAGCATTTAGATAAAGGATAAAGAAAGATGCTGGGAGTGGGGAGTTTGCTATCTATTAAGAAGGCGGGATAAAGATAGAACCAAAAGGGCAGATGACAATAATTTGCTTTTTTGGTTCTATTTGAAAGAGTAGTCACTTTTTTTATGTATATTGATAGAAAATGAACAAAGCTAGATTAAACTGAGGAGAGCTGTTGCCGGCATGGCTGTCAAAACAACGATCTTATTACGTGAAATCGCTTTCTCTAAGCTTTTTTCATGTGGCTGGGCCATCGAAATTTTAATTCAGAGTAATTTTATAAGAAAAAACAGAAAAATATTGACGTTTATTTTATATGTATGGTACTATCACTTTAATCAAATTAGGATGATAAACTGTAATGGTAATCATTGTTTAGCTGCGGGTTCATTGTACATCAATAGAGGTTCTTCTTACCGAAAAGAAACTAGCGGCCAGAAAATTATGTATGCGCATTAAATTCATAATATTAAGGGGAGATAGAAATGTCGGAAAATGGAAAGAAGAACTATCGTTTGGAAACACTTAGTGTACATGGGGGATTAAAGCCGGATCCTGTTACGGGAGCCAGGGCAGTGCCAATCTATCAAAATAATGCCTATCAATTTAATAATACAGAGCATGCTGCCAATTTGTTCGGCTTAAAAGAGCCAGGCTATATCTATACACGAATACATAATCCAACCGTTACGGTTTTTGAAGAACGCGTTGCCTTATTGGAAGGCGGGATTGGAGCATTGGCAACAGCAAGCGGAATGGCTGCCATTACACTCGCCATTATCAATATTGCTGAAGCCGGTGACGAAATTGTTGCCGCTTCGAATTTGTACGGTGGTACGTATAATTTGTTTGCTGTCACCCTTCCTAAATATGGGATTAGTGTAAAATTTGTGGATCCGGAGGACCCGGAAAGCTTCCGTGCGGCGATTACTGATAAAACAAAGGCTATTTTCGGCGAAACAATCGGAAATCCGAGTCTGAAGGTACTTGATATTCAGAAGGTAGCCGATATTGCTCATGAGGCAGGCATCCCGCTTATCATAGATAATACATTTGCTTCACCGTATTTATGCCGTCCAATTGAATTTGGCGCTGATATTGTTGTTCATTCTGCAACTAAGTGGATTCTAGGCAATGGAACAACGACAGGGGGCATTATTGTAGATGCTGGAAAGTTTGACTGGAATTCTCCTAAATTCCCTGGCCTGACTGAACCGGACGAAAGCTATCATGGTTTAGTATATTCCAGAGATGTCGGTGCAGCTGCTTACATCATAAAAGCACGCGTACAGCTACTGCGCGACCTTGGACCTGCTTTAAGTCCGCAAAATGCTTTCCAATTTGTATTGGGACTTGAAACGCTGCATGTCAGAATGAAGGAGCATGTAGCAAATGCAGTCAAAGTCGTTGAATATTTGGAAAATCATCCTGCAGTAAGCTGGGTATTATATCCAGGACAGGAAAATAATCCTGACAAAGAATTAGTGAAGAAATATTTACCAAAAGGTGCCGGTTCGATGATCGTGTTTGGTATAAAAGGTGGAAGAGAAGCAGGTGCCACACTAATCAATAATATTGAACTCTGGGCGCATGTTGCCAATGTAGGAGATGCCAAGAGCTTAATCATTCATCCTGCAAGCACGACACATCAGCAGTTGGATGCCGAAGGACTTAAAGCAGCAGGTGTATCAGAAGACTTAATTCGCTTGTCTGTCGGAATTGAAAACGTCGAGGATCTAATCGATGATTTAGAGCAGGCAATAGAAGCCGCAACAGGAATTACATCTCGGGCTTAACCCTGTTTGAAACAGAGTTTTATGCATATTCTTTATATATTAAAATAGTATCTAGTGCGTTGACACCCTTAAAATTCCATGCTACGATTACAATCGTAATTACTGCTCAGCGGCAAATTGAATAATTATTTTACTCTTATCCAGAGAGGCGGAGGGATGTGCCCGATGAAGCCCG
>NZ_CAMLDX010000053.1 GCF_946478885.1 uncultured Bacillus sp.
CAGCTAGAATTAACGTTGACATTTTTGTTTGTTTAGTTTTCAAAGAGCAATTTATATTGACCACTTCAAAAGCGACCTTTACAATCTATCACATCGTCAAATCATTTGTCAACAACATTTTTTCTTTGCTGCGGCATCTGTTTTAACGACATGCATTAATATAACATGTTTATTTTATAAATACAATATATTTTTTTAAAAAATATTCCAAACAAAGAACACTTTGTCATAAAGAAAAACAAAAAAACATAGTGTTTATTAACTTTATTAAAATGAAGGGTGTTGTTGGATGCTGCAAACATTTGCACTGTATTTATCGTTGTTTATGGCTATCTTCTTGATCTCCTATGCATATATAGAGGGATTAAAAATAGCAAATGCCGAGGGAATGGTTCAGGGAGGAACCTTTATTTTTACAGTGGTATCGGCATTTATCTTTTCTTCATTCACATTTATTTTTACATAAGGAAATTTAGCAATTTCCGGGATACATAGACATTTAAGCGAGACAAATTATTAGAGCAGCTTTCAAAAAACTCTATTTTTGAATAGAGAATTTTAAAAGCTGCGATGTCCGTATACTTTATTCTATATCAGTTCACTCTTGCACTTCAATTCATCAGGATGATTTATCCGAATTTAGAAAGCAATTGTTGGAATTTCGATATATTTACAGCATAATTCTACTGTCCTCTTTTTTCTTTACCTTTATTTTTCTTTCATCCATGAGGTAGAGCATAATTCCTCCAATCACAATAAAACCCCCTAATGCCTGAGTCCAAATAATTTTTTCTTCAAAAAAATAATACGCTAACACCGCTGCTCCGAAAGGTTCGAACAGAATAGCCATTGAAACGGTTGCAGCACTAATCCACTTGAGAGACCAATTAAAAATGGAGTGGCCCAGCAATGTTGGAAAAATTGCAAGGAGAATGTAGTAAATCCATGTACTTGCCGAATATGGATACAACGGTTCACCGACTGCCACGACATAGACAAATAAAACCGCCGTACTAATTGCATATACTACAAATGTATAGGTAATGAGCGATAATCTTTGCCGGACTGCTTGTCCGAACATCATGTATGCCGTTATAAGAACGCAGGCTGTCAGTGCCAATACATCACCATACAATGCGATTCCGCTTAGCCTGAAGTCACTCCAGCTGATCATCACACTTCCTAATATCGCCAAAGCACATGAAATAATCGCTTTCCCAGAAAACCTTTCTTTGAAAAAGAAATAGGAACCAATAAAGGAGAACAATGGCTGTATAGTAACTAGGACTGTAGAACTAGCTATTGACGTATAATTTAATGATTCAAACCACAGGATAAAATGCATAGCAAGAAATACTCCCGAAATTATTGAATAAAACCAATCCTTTTTAGTAATATGCCGCAGTTCACCCACATATTTATACAAAAATACAGGAAGCATAAACAGCACAGTAAAAAACAAACGATAAAAAGCAACTACACCGGATGGAGCTGATGCAGCCTTCACTAAAACCGCTGAAGTTGAAATACTGATTACTCCTATTATCAAGGCAAAGTAGGGGTTAATCCTTGGTGTTTCGTTCATTCCATTTCGCTCCCCTGTTCTTAATCTCATTTTCCATACCAACACATCTATTTTAATAGAATACACCTTTTTACTGTATGATTGGATGGTATTTATTTTCCCGAATCAATTAATAGCAATAGCCAGTTCTCAGATCATTCATTACTTCCCTTGTTTTTCAGGATCTTTTTTCAAAAAACTCTACGCTAATAGCGAAAGATTAAACAATAAAGAGAGCGATGAAAATGAACAGTTTGGAATTTGAATTTTTAATAAAATTAGGGATCTCCGCCATACTCGGAATGATTATAGGACTTGAGAGGGAATTAAAAAGGAAACCAGTTGGCTTAAAAACAAGCTTAGTCATCTCGATTGTCAGCTGCCTGCTGACGATCATATCAATTGAATCTGCATACAAGTTTCCCAGCAATGAAAACATTAATATCACAATGGATCCTCTTCGGCTTACAGCGCAAATTGTCTCCGGAATTGGGTTTCTTGGTGCAGGAGTTATTTTACGGCGTGGAAATGACAGCATTTCCGGTTTAACCACAGCTGCTTTGATTTGGGGTGCTGCCGGAATAGGTATCGCGGTCGGAGTCGGTTATTATATTGAGGCGTTTACTGGCGTTGCGTTATTAATTATCAGCGTTGAAATTGTTCCGTTTTTCTTCGGACTTATCGGACCAAGGCAATTAAGCCAAAAGGAAATCACTATGCACTTAAGGGTGGACGCTCGCAATAACCTAGACAGAATTATCAGTTCCTTCAAAGATCTAAAAATGACTATTAGAAGTATTCGAATCAAGGATTTAAAAGAAGGAGATCAACTTCTCAGCCTTGTGGTCGCCGTTAATTACCGCCGTAGCATTACAGATGTGTACCAATGTGTATCAAATATTGAAGGAGTCAAACGCATGGAAATTGGAAGTCTGCAGTAGCTCAAACATTATCAATACTGCAGGCTTCTTCACCAGAATTTTAATAAAATATGAAAAAATCCTTCTTGCATCAAAGACGACAGTGCGGAAAATGTTGTGTAAATAAGTTTGAACTCAACCCTCCTTGGCGAGAATTAGGATAAATAATTTTTGCCAAGGAGGATTTTTCGATATGAAATTACCAAAGGATTTAATCAAAGAACTGGTAAAGGAAAAACAATTCACAAGCACCAATCAGATTATGGAAACCATCAAAGAAATGTTTTCTGATATTTTGGAGGAAGTACTCCAATGTGAAATGGATGAGCAGCTTGTGTTATGAAAAACACCAACGTCGTCGCGATGAACCATATGGACAAATCGGTGTAAAATATGGTGACGATTTATACCAGCTTGAAAGGAAATTCAAGCATTTGTCTCCGAGTAAGCGTAGAAAAAAACGCAAAAAGTATTCAAGGCCTATCGTTGAAGAGTTTCTAGATTGGGTTGAAAAATCTCCGTTCTACGGCAAAAATTCGCTAGCGAAGGCAGCTGAATATGCTTTAAACAGAACGAATGGTCTAAAAGCGTTTTTGAGGGACGGTCGTATCGAAATTGATAACAATCCAGTTGAAAATGCCATCCGCCCAAACGTTATAGGTCGAAAAAATTGGCTCTTCAGTGTTAGTGAATCTGGCGCAAAAGCCAACGCTATCTGTTTAAGTATTGCAGAAACAGCTAAGTGTAACGGCCTTGATTTCTATGAATACTAAAAAAACTATTGATAGATCTACCGAATCTCAGCATCCATCAAAACCCTAAGATTTTAGATCAATACATGCCTTGGTCAAAAATAATTCAGGCGCAGTGTAGCAAATAAATGAAATAAGCCGTATTTTCGATTAAAAAATCGGGATATACGGTAATTTTTTAATTCGGCCCTATGATAAGGGCAAAGTAAAGTGCCTGGAACGGAAATCAACAACTAATTTTACTGAGCCAAAAAAAAAACAAAAATGCAGTCAGCTTATATACACTGAAAGCACTTTTGCTTTATAAGATATTAATAGGCTGCTATTAATTCTATCTCAACCAAAACATCCTTTGGTAATTTAGCAATTTGCACACATGCCCGCGCAGGAGCATTATCGGTAAAATAAGTTCCATAAACAGCATTCATGGCATTAAAATCATTCATATCTTTAAGGAATACTGTCGTTTTTACTACATCATCAAAGACCAATCTCTCTGCTTCAAGTATTGCTTTAAGATTCTCCAAAGATTGACGGGTCTGTGCATTAATTCCTTCTGGAACATCAGAATTTGCGGGATTTACAGGTAATTGCCCGGATATAAATAGAAAACCATTTGCTTGTATAGCCTGAGAATACGGGCCAATTGCTGTAGGTGCGTTATCTGTGAATACAACTGTTTTCATTATTACATCTCCTCGTTATTATTTTAACTTTTTACTGTTTTCCTCGTCTAATGGTAAGTGTCAAACACGCTGAAGCTACCATTGCGGCAATAATAAATATAAATGCATTATCATATGAACCACCGCTTGCCTGAATTAAATACCCCATAACAAACGGAGAAATAAACCCTGCTACTTGCCCACCAAAATTTACTGTTGACGAACTTGAACCCATAATATGAGCCGGTATGCTATCCATAACAATTCCCCAGAACGAAGCCATAGCCAGGAACATAAACAATGAAGAAATACATTGGTAAACTACAGCCGTATTGGAAGAAGTTACAGTGTAAGTAAGGTAAAGAAAATAACCTGCAATCAAGGCACCCGGGACAAACAACCATTTCTTATAACTCTTTACACGGTCAGACAACCAACCTCCTAGCAAGGTACCTGCAGCTCCAAACAAGTAAGGAATGGATCCCGCAATACCCGCCTGCAAAAGTGAAAATCCTCGTTCATTCATTAAATAAGAAGGAAGCCAAGAAGTATATCCCCAGAAGGTAATATCAAACAGGAACCAAATGCCAGCTAACTGCCAAAGAATGGGCTTTTTAATAAATTCCCTGAAAGTAAGACCGCTTGCATCTTTACTTTGTTCAGTCTTTTCATCACCTTTAAGTTCAGCGAGTTCAGCAGACGTCATCCGACCATGATCAGCTGGGTTATCTTTAATATATTTCCAAGAATATATCCCTACTAAAACCCCTGGAATAGCTATGGCAATAAATACTGGACGCCACCCGAATGCGTGAATGGCACTTGCTGCTAACAGTGTAGCAAAAGCGGGTCCTAATGTATTAACTGTTGACTGAATCGATGTTGCAGTTGCCCGTTGTTTTGGCGGAAAGTAAGTAGCGATTGCTTTCCATGTTGCTCCAGGAAAACAACCTTCACCAATTCCAAAGAGACTACGGCATACAAGCATAAGTGGATAACTTACCATCATTCCTGTAATCGCAGTAAATAATGACCACCAGGTAATACCTATCGCCATAATTCGACGGAAACCAAATTTGTCAGCTAAAAGCCCGCCGGGAATTTGAAAAAGAGCATATCCAGCGAAAAATGCACTGAGAATGGCACCCTGCATAGTTGCATCAATATTTAGATCTTTACCAATAAAAGGAAGAGAAATGCTAATAACTGATCTGTCAAGAAACGAGAGCATCCATCCTACCCAGATAGCGGTTAATACTGAATATCTGGCTTTCCAGTGAAAGCCTTTTTTCTGAGAAGGATCTGAATTCACTGGTTGAAGGGCTTCTTGTGCCATGTTTTTAACCATCCTTTCTTCCGTTCCACGCAGAATTATTGATTGCGGAGGACTTTTCCAGCTTTTATTTTATTTAAAGTACCTTCTTCTAGAACTACTTGACCATTTACCAACACATAATCGACACCCTCTGCATACTGTGCAGGGTCAACAAAAGTTCCTTTATCTGTAATGGTCTCAGGATCAAATACGACAATATCTGCAAATTTGCCAACCTCTAGTACTCCTCGGTCTTTAAATCCGAACACTTCAGCTGGTTTCCCTGTCATCTTGTGGATGGCTTCTTCTAAAGAAAGCGCTTTCTTATCTCGCACATATTTCCCTAGTACACGCGGAAAAGCTCCATATACACGAGGGTGTGGTTTCCCCCCTAATAAACCATCCGTACAAACATTTTGTTCTGGACGTTTCATGAATGATATAATATGTTCTTCCTTACCGTAAAAATCAACCATACCAACTGCATTTTCTTCATCGTGTAATAAATCAAATGTAGCTTCATATGGATCCTTGTCGCGGATCATACCTATTTCAATGAGGTTCTTTCCAATCAGATCCTCATTAGCCTTGGTTTTGACGCTGGTTACATAGATCTGATCAAGTCCGGCAAAATCAATGAAGTTATCCCATCCCGGAATGCCATTTTCGATATCATAAATCATTTTCTTACGTAGTTCAGGATCTTCGAGACGTTTGATCACTTTGTCTGTACCTCCATCATGTACCCAAGGAGGCAGTATGACACCTAGCATAGTGCTGCCCGCTACATAAGGATATTGATCAAACGATACCCTGATTCCCTCAGCCTTAGCTTGATCTAATAATTCAATCACTTGTTCAATCTGCTCCCAATTTTTTTGGCCACAGACCTTAAAGTGGGAAAAATGAACTTTAACACCGGATTTTCGTCCAATTTCAATAACTTCCTTCATTGAATCAATGATTGTATCAGCTTCACTCCGCTGATGAATAACAAATACCTTATCATATTCGGCAACTACTTTACATAGTTCTACCAGTTCTCGTGTGTCCGAATAAGCGCAAGGCATATAGATTAAGCCTGTTGATAAACCATATGCTCCAGCTTCAAGTTCACGGCGAAGGACATCACACATTTCGCGGAGCTGTTCATCAGTAGCAATCACATTATCTAGTCCAAGGATTTCCATACGTACATTACCATGAGGGACAAGATAAGCTTCATTAAGACCAACCCCTGCTTTTTCAATCATTGTTAAATAACCGTCAACAGTCTCATAAGTCCAGTCCAAATCATCGCTATCTCCGTCAAGACCAGCCAAATTTTTACGCCATGGACTTATATATTTTTCAGGAAGAGGTGCGAGCGATATTCCATCCTGGCCAAGTAATTCAGTTGTGATCCCTTGATGAGCCTTTGGCCCAATGTATGGATCAAAAAATAGTTCTAAATCTGAATGACTATGGGTATCAATAAATCCCGGTGAAATTACCTTACCGATGGCATCAATGACCCGTTCAAAACCTTCCTCAGCAATATCTCCAATTGCTGAGATGATATCATTTTCGATAGCTACGCTTCCGATAAATCCTTTATTTCCTGTCCCATCAACAACTAATCCGTTCTTTATCAATAATTTCATCTATCTTCACCCCTTTTATTTAAGTACTGAACGAATAATGGCATAATAGCCTTCAGCACCTTTAAATAACTGATCGACTTCGATATATTCATCCATTGTATGTGCGATATTTTCCTTAGAAGGACCAAAACCTATAGTTTTGATACCTGCCTCACCTGCATAATGACTGCCGTTGGTACAGAAGGAAAAATGAGAAATTTCGGGATCCAATCCAACTTCACGGAGCCCCTTCAGCGCAGCTTGTACATACTCATCCTGCTCATCATACAACCAGCCAGGGAAAAATCTTTCTCCCTCGATACTACCTCCTGTATAGCAACTTTCTTTACCTACCGCGAAATAAGCCTTTGCTTTGAAATCAGGATCTTCTTTTTCTAGTTTGGCAATAATATCAAGTATCGGTTTCAATACAGATTCTTGGCTTTCACCAACTAACAAACGGCGATCGTATGTTACACGGCAATAATCAGGCACAACCGAAGCTCCAGGATAAGGCGAGGATTTAATATCAGTCAGTTCCAGTATTCCTTCCCCTAAGACTGGCTGACTATCCGGTTTCAATTCTCGAATTCTATCAATCAGCTTGATCATTTTATACACAGCGTTGACACCAGCTTGAGGATTAGCTGAATGAGCAGGCTGGCCATAGGTCTCTACAACAATTTCAGCCCTTCCTCGTTGACCTCGCTTAAGATTTAACTCAGAAGCTTCACCAATTACAACATAATCTGGTTTCACTATTTCGCTTACACTCCGTGAAGCTACCCCTTCAAAACACTCTTCATGAACAACCCCTGCTACATAAATATCACCAGCAAAGGCATGGGAAGTATCCTGAGCAAAATAGCCGGCCGCACAAAGCATGGCAGCAACTTGACCTTTCATATCAGACGCTCCCCGACCGTAAATTTTGCCATCCGCTATGGTAGCTGTAAATGGATCATACTTCCACTTTGAAGCATCCGGCACCGGAACTGTATCGATATGCCCATCGAAAAGGATCTTTTTACCCGGCTTACTCCCTTTTATACAACCAATAACATTGCCATACTCATCAACAGTTACTTCATCGAATCCTAATTCTCTAAAAGCATCAGCTAACCGGGCGCCTACCTTGTCTTCTTGACCCGAATAACTTTGACATTTAACAAGCTCCTGGCAATAATATACAAGTTTATTTTTTCTCTCATCTGTCAACATTTATATATCCTCCTAACCAAAATAACTTGGACATTCTCCATCCCAAACGATACTTCTGTATTTTTTCGAATCGGTATCCCCTTCGGTACTAAAAACCAATACTCTTGATGACTTATTAAGCTCTAACTTTTCACGAACCTCAGTCAATGCCGGATTTGTCATAAGCAGGCTGACTATACCCGTTGTAACCGCTCCTGATTCACCGGAAATTACCTTACTGTCATTTCCAACTGGATTTCCGAGTATGCGCATACCTTTGGCCGCTACCCAATCCGGACAAGATATACCCATTTGGCTATAGTTACGTAATATCTCCCAACTAATGATGTTAGGTTCACCGCATGCTAATCCTGCCATAATTGTACTCATGTTACCGCCAACAAATTTCGGATTACCATCGCCTGCCATAAATGATTTATAGATGCAATCGGCAGCATTTGGCTCCACAATAATAACCTTAGGAGGGGTATCCGGGAAAACATTTACTAGGACTGCCTGAACAGCTCCGGCAAGTGAACCTACACCAGCCTGCAAAAACACATGTGTGGGCGGTCCAGATTGATATTCTAACAATTGCTGACAGGCTTCCATTGCCATTGTGGCATAACCCTGCATAATCCACAGGGGAATATCTGTATACTCTTCCCAAGCTGTATCTTGGATAACAACCCAACCATTTTCATTTGCCTTCGAAGCTGCTAAACGCACAGCATCATCATAATTTAAATCAGTAATGGATGCATTTGCACCCTCCCGCTGAATATTTTTCAACCTTTCTTCTGAGGAACCCTTTGGCATAAATACAACTGATTTTTGTCCAAGATGAGTAGCTGCCCATGCAACGCCTCGTCCATGATTTCCATCTGTTGCGGTGACGAATGTTACTTCACCAAGCTTCTGCCTTATTTCTGGTGAACTTAGTTTTTCAAATGATAAATCAGAAATGTCCATCCCTAGTTGCTTGGATAGATACTTCCCAATCGCGTATGAACCTCCTAAAACTTTAAATGCATTAAGCCCAAAGCGATAAGCTTCATCCTTTACATAAAAACCAGACAGTCCAAGTAGATTGGATAAATTTTCTAGATTTTTGAGGGGGGTAGGCTGATACCCTTTGAAGCTTCGATGAAAGTCCATCACCTTAGTTATTTCCTTAATATTAAATTTACTGATGATTGGAACTTCATTTGCATTCTTGTTCTGATTCAATTTCCATTTTATGTGCTCCATTTTTAAACCTCCTTCGCTAATATGTAATGCAATATTCGTGCCAAATAATAGAGGGGGGAATTTTTTTTCTTATATTTTCCCCTAACCATTGATATTTCACGTTTTTTTGTATGTTTAGCCAATAAGAAATTAATAGAAAGTTAGCCGTTTCCCATTAAGTTTTTATAAAAATTCTCATTTTGATAAAAAATGCTGTTTTTTTATCATAAGTGTTATCATTTTGATAAAATATGCTGTTTTTGATCATAATTATTATCATTTTGATAAAGTTAGGGCTAACATAGATTTTAAAATAAATGACCATAGTGACTAGCTTTTTCAAGCTAGCCACTATGGTCATTTTACTAAGCCATAATGCTCTATTTTCCTATATAATGTTGCAATTCCAATTCCAAGCTCCCTTGCCGCCTGCTTTTTCCCCTCAGTGGTACTTCCAAAGAGGGAAAGTGCATGTATGATTTCCTGTTGTTCTAAATCTTCCAATTTTCGAACTGCAGTAGCTTTTGAGGTTTCATCGGGCAAGTTATTACTCCTGTCGGAAAGAATACGTTGTGGTAGAGTCTCAAGAGCCAGAATTCCGTCATCATCCATCATATTTATCATAAATTCAACTGTATTTTCTAGCTCTCGTATATTCCCTGGCCAGCTATAGCATAAGAGCTTTGGTTTAACCTCAAGTGCTACTGACTGCAATTTCTTTTGAAATAAATGACAATATTTGTTTACAAACATATCAAAAAGGAGAGGAATATCCTCAGATCGTGATCGCAATGGAGGAATTTCAAATGGAATTACATTTAGTCTATAATATAAATCCTCTCGAAACTTATACTGACTGATCATCGAAGGCAAATCCTTGTTTGTTGCAGCAATAATTCTGACATCTAGTTGTATTTCCTGATTAGAACCAATTCGAGTAATTTTTCTATCTTGCAAAACCCTAAGAAGCTTAACTTGGAGAAATAGGGGCATATCACCGATTTCATCAAGAAATAATACCCCCTTATTCGCAAGCTCGAATTTACCTATTTTACCACGAGGGTCTGCTCCCGTAAAAGCACCCTTGACGTAACCAAACAATTCACTTTCCAAAAGAGTATCTGGTATTGCACCGCAATTAATGGCAACAAAGGGATCCTTCCGCCGATCACTTTCAGCATGTATTGCTCGAGCAAACAGTTCTTTTCCTGTTCCACTCTCCCCGGTTATAATAACCGATGACGTAGATTTGGCTATCTTCGAAATTTTCCCCTTAAGTTTAAGCATTACCTCTGATTTTCCTAAAATATCACTAGCAGTTATTTGTCGTGTGCCACCAGTCATCATTGTATAAATTCCTGACTTAACTTTTCTACGTTCATCAAACATAAGAATATTTCCACAATCTAGGTTTTCCATTTTTACTGGTGTCAGATTACCCATCAAATTGTAATTCCGGCCATCTACTTCAACCTTGAATTCATCAAGTCCATACAACGTATCACCAGTTGCTATAATCTTTATTGACAGTGAATCCTTCTCTGAAAGTGATAGTTGCTTGATTGCACTGCTGTTAGCTTCTATAATTCGGTTATTACTATCAAGAATCAAAACACCTTTATCCATATTTTCCAAGGCTTGTCTTAATAATCCAGTAATTTGAAGAATACGTCGATTCTCGATAATTTCTCCCGCTTTTGCACTGATAAAGTCAGCTATCTGATCCATAAATGCAAAGAAATTTTCAAAATCAGCCATCAAATGTTCCTTCTGTGAGTCAGTAAAACAAATTAACCCTATAACACCAATTGTTTCCTGCCCCAAGCGTATGGTTGTACACATTTCGAATTTTTCTACACATACTAGTTGCTTAGGACAATGGGCACATAAAGGGTGTTGTCCTGGGTATTGGATTACTTGGGCTTTTCCGGTATTTATAGCCGTTCTATAAACACAGCCTTCCCCGGCAATACTCTGATTCACAGACTCTCGATAGATACCGGTTCCTGCGATCCTTACATAGTGAGAATCAACAATTTCTACATCAACCTTTGTTACCTTTGAGATAATCTCAGCATATTTTACAACTGTTTCCTGAATTTCTTTCAATATTGACTGCATGAAATATCCCCCTAAACTCATTTGCAATTAAGGTATATCACCCATATAAAGTTGGCGAGCGAACAGAGCTAATTTTTTTATATTACAGCGCTTTCAATATATAAAAACTACATGTTTTAATAAAATCATCTAGAGATTTTAAGATTTTTTCTACAGGTATACGAAGACAAAATAGTTCACCCAGATATGTCAAGAAATTATGTATCCATTAATTGCCGAAGATAGTTAATGAAATTATTTCTTTTGATTATACTATATTGTTTTAGCGATTTCTAAAAATACAATAGTTACAAAAATCATAGAAAATATTATGCTCATAGTTAAAATGGTATAACTCAAGGAATACATTTTCTTATTTATCATCTAGGCAGGAGTGTCACCTGAGGATCATGAAAATGCAGGAAAAAGTAAAAGTATAAGGACTATTATGTGGATGCTAAAACAGATGATTTGCAACAAAGTATTGGTTAATCGCTGCAAGAGGTAAAAAAGCACTCGCTGCTATATCACATCGAATGCTTGACTCATATACTCCTCGCTTATAAATAAGGAGCCATTTAAAGGATTATTTAACCAAATCAATTTTTCAGTGGCACTATCGCTACCACTCATTTTTATGGAGCGTAGGGGATTCGAACCCCTGACCCTTTCGCTGCCAGCGAAATATTCTCCCACTGAACTAACGCCCCGTTTTTCATAAGACATTATTTATGTTAGCATATTTATTTACTTTATGCTAGTTGTATAAATACAACTAGCTAAAAAAATGAAAAAGCCATGATAAACCGTGTATGATTAAATCGACGAAAACACAATCAATACGGAGGATTTATCTATGGCTCAAGATTATCTTGCCACAGATAAACGCCATTTTAAACATCTTACAGCCTTCGATCACGGAAAAATAGCCGCATTGCGTGCCGAGAGAAAATCTATGCAGACCATCACTGATGCGGTAAGCTGTCATAAAAGCACTGTTTCCCGTGAGTTGAAACGAGGCACCGTTACCAGATGAAAACAGGCAGAAAGCTGATTGAAGTCTATTTTCCTGACACCGGCCAACTGGTGTACGAGAGAAATCGGAAAGCCTGCGGTGCCAAGTTCAAATTGGATAGGACTGCGGAATTTATCAGCTATGCAGAGGTCAGGATCCTGGAAGAGGAGTGATCTCCCGATGCTGTCTGCCTCTTTGAATAAATCTCTACTAGCATATCCTCTTTTTACACCAAAAAAGCTACAAAAACATTTGTATCACAAAAATATTTGGCTGACTTGAATACTACTTCAAATCAGCCATGTCATTTATTCTCCATTATTCCCCATTGTATTCTATTTCCGTTCGATCCATGAAAGTGGCAACACCGTTTCTGTTTCTATCCTAAAATGATTATTTAGACAGTACGCCTACTTGAAATGGAAATCGTAAAGTTTACTCATATATTGTTCAACTAAAGATAAAAAAACAGTAATCGCTAATAAATCCGCGGTCCCGCCTGGGCTTATATTTTTGTCAATAAATTCTTGATCTAACCGCTCTATTGCCTTTCTACCTTCCTTCGTTCTTATTCCCCCTACATTCATTATTTGGGTAGCTCGTTTATTTACTTCTTTAAGTACAGCTACAGAATGTCGATGAACGATATTTGTATCCTCACAATACTGCAAAAGGCCTATTAACATATGAACCGACCTGTCGTTTTTATCCAAATCTTTATTCTCTTTATAAAAATTTAATGCAAAGTGAAAGATTAAAGGTAATCCCTGTTCCACTTCACCTCTTATTCCTTTCATATTATATTCAAGGAATAACTTTTCACCATAGGATAACCTTCTACCCAATTGTCTTCCATCTATTACATACTTTTTATTTTTTAATAAAGGATATAATTCTCTTGCGACAATCCCCTGTGTCATATCTCGAATAATTTGCTCTATTTCATAAAACTCTTGTTTATTCTTGATGGCTAAACCAGCCGCACCACAGCAGATCCCCATAAGAAACACCATTCCCTTGTGGGTATTTACTCCTTTTGTTTTTTCAAACATTTCCTCTTCCGCATTCATTCCAAGTTCTTTTAATCGCAAAAAAATTGCACTGGCTGAATGTCCTTCAAGTCCTGTTTGAACACATAGCGTCAAATACTTTATAAGAGAAGAAGTGCTATCAACAAATGTATAAAAGTCCATATCTTTATGGGCACCTGTCGAAATACAGGAAACAAGCCCTGGTGAAGGGAAACAGCTTACCTCATAAATCATCGCCTGAACGGCAAAACTGCTTATTTTGAAAGCAGTATCGCTGGTAACATAAGTTTTATCCATGACATTCTCCAAAGATCTATTTAATACTGGCGCAAATCTTAAGATAGTTTTCATACTTCGTTTTAATATAACTTTTAACATCCTCTAAATCATGTCTGCCCTGCCTAACACATTGTTGTGATGGCTCTTGGCAAATAAAGCATTTTCTTTCCTTTAGTCCTAAGTCTCTTCTGCTTATTCCTTTCCCATCTTTACCATATACATCTATATCAACACATCTACCTAAAAAGTGATTTTCTTCAATCGATAGCGCAGTTCGTTTAACATCTATCGATATTTGGTCAATACCGCAGGTGTAAATGGGGCCTTCTGCTGTGATATCAAAGGTTCGATATAAGATATTAGGATAAAAAAAATTGTCAATCTCATGACATAGAGCCTTCATAATTCCTAAGGTTACCTCATTATTTTTTCTTACCCCTGGATAATTTACCCTCATGCAGAGTAAAGTTGTTTTATACTTTTCTATCAATTGTTCTTGCTTGTACACTCTTGTTTCTTTAGCCGATAAAATATCCTCCGGGAGGTATTTTTTCTTATAATTTCTTAACAAATTAGTACTACAATCCGTTTCAGAAGAATAATTTAAAAACAAAAATTTAATCATTTCCTCATTCATTTTAGTGTGGAGAATGACTTTTCTTGATTCTCTCCATAACCTCCTGACCTTCTTGCGAGTTTAAAAACCTCCACGTTGACTGTGGAACCATCTTTTCCACCTCTGTCAAATATCCCTCTTTTATTAATTCTCTAACTTTAGAGGCACTAATGTATTCCTCATTATACATTTTCCGTTCTATTTCGATTAGCTCAACATCATACCTTGGCAAAATTTCTTTTAGATTTCTATTATAGGTATTGGTTACACTGCAAAAAGGTTCTTGCCCCACGAATCTTTTTACAATATTAAATTTGCTGCAAAAATATTTAGCAAAAATTCCGCAGTCCATTTCGGTATAATTCTTAAGTCTTTCATCTTCCTTTCGTATAAAATAAGATGGAAAGGTGGCAGAAGAAATGATATATTCTCCACCTGGAACGACGGTAACATTCTGTAAATCCTTTATTCCTTCTTTGACGATATTATATCTGGATTTAAAAGGAAAAAGCGATTTATCTTCTTCAACCACAAATAATAATACCTGAGAGCAATTGTTAGCTGCTTTCTCTATTAAAAATCTATGACCATTTGTTAAAGGATTACAGTTCATCACCAATGCACCTTTAGGTGTTGACGTGTCTATCGCAAACTTCAATGCCATTTGGTCTAATGCTTTGCTAATGTCATAAATACCATGCTCCAGGAGAACTGCATTTTCTACATTATATACTGGTTTAAAATTCAACGATGCAAATTTCTTCAAATTATTCAATTTAGTAAAAATCAGGTTATGGTATATGTGTTCTTCATAACTTTTATCAATTAAAGTGGAAATAAGAGAAGAGGTTATGTTCTCTCCCCTTAAATCCTCTGCAACAGCCAAACATTTAAATACATTTTTGGCTTTTGAACAAGTAGCTTTTATCTCAAAGTTCCTATTTCTTAAGATTACCGTATAATCAACATCATTATCGAGAGCTAAATCAAAGCTTTCCAAAAATCTAGATACTTCATTCCGTTCTTTTTGGTCTTTTAAATTTACTTGTTGCAGCACTAAATCAATCATCACTATTCACCTTAAGCTATCTTAATTTACAGGTTTTCTGACTACATCTATAACAGTGCCATCTCGATATTCAACTACCGCGACAATCTTATCTTCAAATTCAATTGGTTCCGGTTTTCCTGCCATTTCTTCAGCTAATACTTTGAGCTCTTCGATCGTCATCGTTGGGAGGTTTGATTTCCCAAGCTTATCAATTACATCCTTTCTTAATGGATTTACGGCAATTCCTCGATCTGTCACAACAACATCAATACTTTCTCCCATTGTCGTCACGGTCGTAACCTTATCCTTTATAATCGGTAATCTCCCTTTAATAAGTTTGGTTACAACAATTGAAAGTTTTGAACCTGCTGCTGTATCACTATGACCCCCAGAGCCGCCCATGATTAATCCATTAGAATCGGTAGTAACATTTACGTTAAAATCTGTGTCAATCTCCGTAGCTCCAAGGATCATGATATCGAGATTATTGACAACGGAACCTTTATTGAATGGATTTGCATACATTGAACCGCTCATTCCTTGATGAGTTAAGTTCTTTCTATAAGACTCTACCGCTCTTAAATCGAAACATTGTACATCAAATAGATTTTTAAATAACCCTTCTTCCAACATATCAACGATATAACCAGTAATCCCTCCAGCTGCAAAGCTGCCGGTTACCCCTTTTTCCTTCATAATATCCTTTAAATAATCCGCTACTGCAAGGGAGGTTCCCCCTGCACCCGTTTGAAATGACATCCCATCTTTTACAAGCTTGGAGGCCTCGATTACTTTTGCTGCTGTTTTTGCTATTTTTAATCCGACAGGGTCCTTTGTGATTTTAGTAGTACCTGACACGATACGCGCTTGATCTCCAATGGAATCTACCTTTACAACATAATCGACATAGATTTGGCTAATTTCAATCGGGCAGGCTGGGTAGGGTACTAAATTATCCGTAATCGCAACTACTTTATCTGCATATTCCGCATCCGCAATAGCGTATCCTAATGGGCCACAAGCAGACTTTCCATGAACTCCATTAATATTTCCATAAGGATCCGCCGTTGGTGCCGCAATAAAGGCTATATCAATATGCAAATCACCTGTTTCAATCGCCCTTGGTCTTCCTCCATGTGTCATCATCACTGCTGGTTTTTTTAAATAACCGTCGGAGATTGCTTCAGCTACAGGTCCTGAAATGTAATTAGCTATTATGCCAGTAACAATCCCGGATTTTATATATTCTACTAACGGTTCATGTACTGGAAAAATGGAACTTGCTGCTATAGTAAGGTCTTTTATTCCTTTGTTTGCAATAACCTGTATGACACTGTTCAGGACATAGTCCCCATTTCTTAAATGATGATGAAACGAAATTGTCGCTCCATCTTTTATATTCACTTTATCGAGGGCTTCCTCAATACTATTTATTACTTTGTCTTCGCCTAGCATTCCCGTACGTACCTTTACACCAACTTTTTCTTTCATACCGTAATCGGAAAGAACACCTATAAAATGCTTCACATATCCATATCCATCAATATAATCAGGAATTTCTCTACCTATTATATTCTTCATTGTTGTACCTCACTTTTAAATAAGTTACGATTGGCAATTCCTAGAGAATCTATTGTAAACTTGTCAATTCGTTTTTAACTTGATACAAGATCTAATAATTTTGCTAATTCAACTGTCGTAATGGCTCTATTGATGATTGGGGCATCCACCATCTTCCCATCCAGCGAAAATACTCCAAGTCCTTTATCTGCCGCTTCATCCCTAGCGGCAAGTACTCTCAATCCATATCGAATCTCAGCATCACTTGGTTGAAATACGGAATGGATGATGTCTATTTGTCTTGGATTAATGGATGCTTTTCCAGTAAAACCAAGTGACTTTCCGTTAGAGGTATCAACCGCTAAGCCTTGATCATCATTCGTATCTGTAAAAGGTGTGTCGATGGCATCTACTCTTGCTGCCCGGCATGCAGTGGCTACCCGATTTCTGGCATAAAATATTTCCTTTCCTTCTTTTGTTCTTTTAATGCCCATATCAGACGTCAAATCCTCTGCTCCTAACAGCACAGCGACGACTCTTTTTGAAGAATTTATGATACTGTATACATTTTCCAGTCCATACGCTGTTTCGATAATGGGGATTAGCTTAATGCTGCCAATCAGAAAATCCTCTTCCGTTTCTATTTTTGACAGCATTTCATCGATATGCTGTAACTGCTCCTCAGTAGCTTTTGGTATCATTAAAGTGTCCGGCTTTACTCTTGCGATCATATCAATATCTTTAGAACCGAACTCTGTATCAAGAGGGTTTATGCGGATAACCAGTTCTACCTTGGAAAAATCTATTTCCTTGATAGCTTGACCGACTAAAATTCTGGCACTATCTTTTTCTGTTAAACTCACAGCATCTTCCAAATCAAGGATCACAGAATCTGCACCAAGAATAGGTGCATTTTGAAGCATACCAGGATTATTTCCAGGCATAAAAAGCATTGTTCTTCGCAGTCTTTCCATGTAATTTCACCTCAAAATCTAATATTTATAGTGCTCTCTCTAGCGCTGTTTGTACTCGTGCCTTTATAGTGAAATCCAACGCCCCCTTATCCTGAGCCTTTATCGTCACATTTTCTACGCCTAATGCTTTAACCTTTTCTAAAATAACCGTCTTAATTTGTTTTCCGAATTGCTTCATCACAATACTTTCTAATTCTATTTCAATTCCACGATTTTCATTTGGCATAACCAGTATGAATATGTCGTTAGATTCTAATGTTCCAGCTTTAGCTATTTTATTTATTCTCACCACTTCATCGCTCCCAACAAGAAATGATCTTTTTGTAACAAATCCAAGGATACACTTTAATAAATGTATCCTGAATTTGCCAATCTAAATGATATTAACTAAACATTCTTAACAAAATTACAGCTAATACAACTGTTGCTGCTCCACCAAGTCTGGTTGATACTTGGGAAAATGGCATTAATTCCATCCTATTTGCTGCTGACAATATGGCAACGTCCCCAGTTCCCCCTAAACCACTATGGCATGCTGTCACAAGGGAAGCTTCGATTGGATACATTTTCATTATCTTTCCAATATAAAAACCTGATAATGTCATGGAAACAACGGCTGCAACACAAATAGCAATATAGCCAAAACTGATGGTTGCGATTAAACTACCCCAGTCCGTATAAACAACACCAACCCCAATCAACAAAGGCCATGTAAGAGTACCGCTTACAAGCTTGTACACTTGGCTGGCGCCTGCTTCCAAATGTTCTGGTAATAATTTAAAATATTTTACAACTGCAGCTGTGAAAATCATAATAATTGCACCCGGAATGCCAATGTAAGGGCTTACAAGAATACCAAAAATATAGAAAGAACAAGCAATTAGTAATCCTGCACCAATCAGTTTAAAATCAATTGGTCTTTCTTCTGTTTTTGCCTTTACAATTTCCTGATCGTCTCCAGACTTTACAAGCTGTCCATTGCCAGTAAGGTGAGAATTCTTTACGGCTAAACGCGATAAAATACCAGATATAATAATAGCGGTTACGTTCCCAATCATGGCAGCAGGAACAAGTTGTGCAATAAAAGAATCTTGGGAAGTTTTAAGTACTTCTGAATACCCCATAGACAGAGGCAAAATCCCTTCACCTATACCTCCGGCAATAATTGGAGCGATTACATGGAAGAATGATTGGTATGGACTATATCCGAATAATAAGCCGACAAGAATTCCCCCGGCTACCGCACACAGAGTCCCTACAACCAATGGAACAAACATTTTTACAAATCCCTTAATCATCACTTTCCTGTTCATCCCAAGGATACTTCCACACACTAATACGGAAATATACAAATACAAGAAATTAGAAGTCTTCATAAGTGCCGTGATGGAGTCAATCGCGTTATTATTTAACCATCCATAATATACCATTGCCGAAGGAATAAAGATGGTACAGATTGCCGGACCACCGATACTCTTTAATACTGGTATGGACGCACCGATTTTTCCAAGTAATAATCCCATTACGATAATGAGGGCAAATCCGCCGATCATATCTTTTGGTAAAACACCATTGACAGATGCTAAATAGATGACGATTGCAAAAATAATGTATATAGGCAGAGGAATGGCATCAAAACTATACCTAATAATCTTTGAAACGAATCCTTTCCTTGGTACCTTATCCTTGAAATCAGATACATTTCTTTCTTCAATAACCTTTCTTGTAGCGACCGCCATGAATTTCACTCCTTTATAAATTATATTTACAGGTTCATCATAATTTTTTTCACAAAGCTTTTTAAGTTTATTTAACTTTTATAATAGTTTTGTAATTAAAGTAAGCGCTAACATATTAAAACAAAAATCTTCCTAACCCAGCCTTGTTTCAACAATGAAATTGCTATACCATAATAATTAAAGCGTTTTATTTTAGTAGAATACTGTGATCGTGGATAGGGAGGATCACCAAGATGAAGCACATTTTAACCAAAATGGCCAATATGAAATTGCAATCCAGATTGACATTATTAGTATTTGGTGTCATTACAATAGTCTTGCTGATATCCGAGCTACTCATTAGCAATAAAATCACTTCGTTATCAATGAACCACATGAAAGAAAATGCATTTCAGATTGCTCACATTGTCGCCGATACACCTCAGGTAGTAGAAGGATTGAAAAACCCCTCCGAAAGCGAAAAGATCCAATCCTTTACTGAAAAAATCACAAAATCAACAAAAGTTGAATTTATCGTTGTTGCAGATATGAGCGGAATAAGAAAATCTCATCCAAACGAAAAAAACATTGGAAAAAAAATTGTGGGCAATGATTTTAATAAGGCACTTCAAGGTTCAGAATATGTTTCCACCGCAAAAGGAACCTTAGGGGAGTCGCTTAGAATTTTTGTACCAATATATGATAATCACAATGGCAAACAAATAGGCATTGTAGTTGTCGGAATGTTACTAAATAAGGTTGATCAAAATATTGCCCATAGTAAAGCCGCTATTTTTCCTGGGATCGTTCTAGGTTTACTAATTGGAATAATAGGAGCAGTGGTGTTGGCAAAAAGCATAAAAAAAACGATGTTTGATTTGGAACCTTCGGAGATTGCTAAACTAGTAGAAGAAAGAAGTGCCATGCTTAATTCCATTAGAGATGGCGTCATTGCCATCGATGGTAACTCCCGGATTACGTTGGTAAGTGAAGAGGCAAATAGAATCTTAAAAATGGCGGGTATTTGCAGTCCTCTTGGCAAAAAAGCAGAAGAATGTATCCCTAATACGAGATTAGAAGATGTCTTAAAAACAGGACAGTCGAGTTTTGACAAGGAGCAAGATATTAATGGAATAAAAATTCTAACCAGCCGATTGCCCATTTTAGTTAATGGCAAAATTGTCGGTGCAATAGCAACTTTTCGTGATAAAACAGAAATCAGACTTTTGGCAGAACAATTAACCGGCGTAAAACAATACGCCAATGCGCTTAGGGCACAGACTCATGAATTTAAGAACAAATTGCATATCATTCTGGGAATGCTCCATATGAAGGCCTATGACCAGCTTTCCGTTTACATCAATTTGATTGCAAATATGTACCAAGAACAAATTGGCTTTATAATAGGAAAGATTAAAGATCCGGTACTTGCCGGGTTTATTATAGGAAAAATGAGTGTCGCCAGTGAGAATAACATTAAACTGCAATTGACAGAAGATAGTTATATCCCGGAACCGGAAGATCCCCATTTAACGAATGAGATTGTTACCATTCTTGGGAATTTGATTCAGAATGCCATTGAGGCAGCTAAGGACTCTAAAGAAAAGATTGTCACTTTGACGTTGTTATATGATAAGAATGATGGGTCTCTGACTATTGAAGTCAATGACAGCGGCCCAGGTTTTTCCGATGAGATAAAGGACAAACTATTTACTCTGGGTTATTCAACAAAAGGGGGAAATAGAGGAATAGGGCTCCATTTAGTTCAAGAAAGTGTAGACAGATGGGGAGGGAAAATTGACATTTTTTCAGAATTAGGGAAAGGAACTGTGTTCTCCATTATTTTACCTTATGAGAGTAGGGATGATTAGTGATGATTAATGTTCTAATTGTTGAAGATGACCCGATGGTAATTGAATTTAATAAACGCTATCTCAATCAAGTAGAAGGATTTAAATTAGTGGCCGCAGTCCGTTCCTTTGAGGAAGCTATAGAAGTCTTGAAAAATAGAAAAATACAATTAATCCTATTGGATATATATTTGCCGGGTTTAAGTGGATTGGAATTATTAGCGCAAATGAGAAAAGCTGGTGGAGAGATAGATGTCATTATTGTTTCAGCTGCCAGCGACATTCAAACGATAAAAAAAGCTTTACAATATGGTGCGGTAGATTATCTGATAAAACCTTTTGAATTTGAGCGCTTCCGGTCCGCGCTAAAAGATTATAAACAAAGACAAAGCCTCATCAATCAGAAACAGGAGCTCAATCAATCTGAGCTTGACCTATTGATACATACGAAAGAACAACGTCGAGTTTCATCGCAACTTCCAAAAGGGCTTGATAAAAATACCTTAAAAAAAATTTGGGCGCAGATTATTGAAATGAAGGATCAAGAGTTTTCAACAAGCGAGCTTGTTAGATTTGTTGGAATATCCAGAGTTTCTATGAGAAAATATTTGCAATTTTTACATGATATCGATGCTTTACGAATGAATATAGATTATGGTTCTGTTGGGCGACCTATTTATAAGTATAGGCACACCGCAGATGGGAACGATAGGATCGATCAGTATCTTTGAAATCATGGAGAGATAGATGTTATCTGATTGTAAAGTGGAAAACAGGAATGAGCTATTTTCTTATTGCCCTCCAGGCTTTAGGTGTTCCCCCTTATGAAGCCAGTTCAGGAGGACAATTCTTTTTCCTGCCTCCCCTATCAAACAGTACGCAATGTTTTTCCTTATCCATGGTTTAAGACGTTCTTCACTCATTTGAGATGACATTCAAAGACTATTTAGCCAATTACACAAGTGTTTTTTAATCTCAGCAATTCTTTAATGGATGACCATCACCACGCCGGCAACGACTGGCGTTAAGACCATAGCACTTTTTAAAATCATTTGCGGGGCAATTCTGGTAAACTTGGCTCCAACATAAGAGCCAATCATCGTTCCTGCCACCACTTCTGCTAACAAAATGAAGTTTAAGTAGCCCTGAAAATAATATCCAGCTCCTCCCGCTAAAGCTATCGGCAAAATAACAAGCATGGTGGTTCCAATAGATTGTGTAAGTGATAAACCCATGACCATTAATAATCCAATCTGAATGAAAGGAGCGGAGCCAATTCCAAATGTTCCTGACAATAATCCTGTCACAATTCCGATGAGCGCAGCTTTCTTCATTTTAAAATGAACGGGTGTTGCTTGTTTATTATTTTGCTCTATTTTTTGAACAATAAATAATCGGAAGACTAAAATAACGGCTGAGAGAAATAACATCCCTGCTGTTAACCAGTGTAGGGATTGGACCGGAATTAATCCTGCAAGCTTTGAACCTGCATATGATGCAACTGCCCCAAATCCACCTACGTATAACCCCGTTTTAACAGAAACATTTCCTTGACGAAAATGGCTTAAAGCTCCCGATAATGTAGTAAACACCATCGCAGCTAATGAGGTTCCTAAAGCTATATGAATCGGCACGCCAAAAACAGTAGTTAACAGTGCAATGATAAAGCCAGAACCTCCCGCACCAACAAATCCTAGTAACATTCCCAATACAAACATCGTGAATGCAATCGCCAACTCAAAACCCTCCCACTCGCAAAACCTAAAAGATTTATATTGGTATTTTTGATATTTACATCTTAGTACTGTCATCAACATTTTAATAGATTATGTAAATAAAAAAAACAGAAAACCCGGAAAATTGATTCCGAGTGTTTTGTCTCATGCTCCTTAAACTTCATGTCTTTTGTTTACACATATAGTCGCATACCCTAATATCAATGTAAATATTGTTTACACTTTTCTTCAACATGATCCAAATTAAAGGGAATTGAATAAAAGGATTGATCATTAGATATGTAAATAACCATTAAAAAAAGCTCCACAAAAGGGAGCAATAATAATTTTTGCTGGCAAAATTGCAATTCACGGTTTTATAAAAGAAAACAAAAACTAACTAA
>NZ_CAMLDX010000054.1 GCF_946478885.1 uncultured Bacillus sp.
AAATATCGGGCACCTTTCTTCTTGTCTTTGGTTGCGTATGTTCACTGCTTTTATTATATGGGCAGATGACCAGTCTTATACGTGCCAGCCGCGTTCATATTGCATTGGCGCTTCTATATGGACACGAAGTTCATTAGCAGCGGTTCTCGGCCAGTAGGGATCGCGGAGCAATTCACGGCCCAAGATAATCAAATCTGCCCGATCACTTTGCAATATTTCCTCTGCCTGCAATCCACTTGTGATTAAGCCGACTGCACCTGTGGCAATCTCTGCACCATGTTTGATTTTTTCTGAATACGGCACCTGATAGCATGGATAGATATTGATTTTGGCTGGAATCACCGCCCCCGTACTGACATCTATTAAATCAACACCTTGGTCCTTCATTAATGAACAGTAATGGATGTAATCCTCGACATGCAGCCCTTCGGCATGATAATCCTCAGCTGAAATCCGGACTAGAAGAGGACCGCTCCATACTGTTTTTACTGCATCAATGACCTCTTTTAAGAAACGGTAGCGATTTTCGGCGTTGCCTCCGTATTCATCATTCCGGTTATTCGAAAGTGGTGAGAGAAATTGATTAATTAAATAACCATGTGCCCCATGAAGTTCAACGATATCAAACCCGGCTTTTTTCGCCCGTTCTGCTCCTAGCTTAAAGGCTTCAATCGCATGTTGAATATCCTTGAGCGTCATTTCCTTCGGTGTTTTGGAAGTTTCATTGAATGCAATTGCAGAAGGAGCATAAATCTCACCATCTAGTTGGGCTTTTCTACCTGCATGTCCCAATTGGATACCTGTTTTGCAGCCATATGCTTTGATTTGGTCTGTTATTTGCTTCAGTCCATCAATATGTGCATCATCCCAAATCCCTAAGTCATTGGCAGAAATGCGTCCTTCCGGTGCAACCGCCGTGGCTTCCTGTATAATCAAGCCTATTTGCCCAACCGCACGGCTGACATAGTGAGTCATATGAAACGGTGTTGCAATGCCGTCTTCCGCAGCGGAATACATGCACATCGGCGCCATTACAATACGATTTTTTAATTCCACATTTTTAATGTTGTAGGATGAAAAAAGTTTAGCTCCCATGAAATTCAATCATCTCCCTTATTATTGATTTCCCTTTATTATAGCAGCTTTTGTAAAAAACAGAAAAAGAAAGGCATTTGCGGTAGCATTTTCAATACGGAATGCCTCACAGCAATGCCTTCATTTTTAAGACAGAGTCGTATTCAACTTTTCACTAATGACCTTTCCCAAATATTTCGATTGGACAGTGGCGGCTTTAATACATTCAATGACCGCACGATCTACTTCATGAGAGGCCAAAACCTTTAATCCAGCTTCCGTGGTGCCTCCTGGGCTTGTGACTTCTTTACGCAGCTGGGCAGCCGGCTTCGTTGAAGAATCCAGCATTTGGGCCGCTCCGAGAATGGTTTGGACAATTAAATCTTTTGCTAAGTCTTCTTCTAGCCCAAGTTCAACAGCACTCTTTTCCATCGCTTCAACGAGATAATATATATAAGCCGGTCCGCTTCCGGAAAGTCCTGTTACGGCATCAAGCTGCTCCTCCTGAACAATTCTGACAATCCCGACTGTTTGGAATATTTTCTGTGCCAACTCGATCTGCGCTTGCGAAACATACTTATTCACGGCTAAGCCAGTAGCTGATTTTCCCACGGTTGCTGATGTATTCGGCATTGCACGAACAATCGGCAGTGATGTTTCCAGTAATCGTTCCATGCTGTCAAGCGAAACGCCGGCAAGAACGGAAATGATCAGCGTATTGTCCTCCAAATTGGATTTTAATGTATGAAGAGATGTGGCTGCATCCTTTGGTTTCATGGCTAAAAGAACTGCATCGGCTCCTTTCAGCATTTTTGCTGTATCATAGGAGGTGGAGATACCATATTTGGCCTTCAGCTCATCCAGCCTTCCCTGGTTGCTCCGATTTGTTACCCAAATATGACCAGCTTCAAGCAGGTCGTTTTCTACCATGCCTGAAATTAAAGCTTCCGCCATAGAACCGGCACCGATAATGGCTAATTTGTTCATCATACTAACTCCTTTCTGAATCCTATGTATAATTATTATACTCTAGTATTAATTTGACAATTGAGAAGTGAAACATATATTCTCAATATGATACTTTCCCTGAAATGAAGGAACCAAATTATTATAAAGTATTTTCGGACTTTTTTTAACCATTTCCCAGAATAAAATGTCCATCACATGTATTTCCGGACAGGCTTCATTTTGCAATGGATATAAGGATTGTATACTGTAACAATGATTAGAGGGGGAATATAAATGTCAACGAATCGCTTGAAAAATAAAAACATTATCATAACGGGTGCTTCAAGTGGAATTGGTCTCTCTGTGGCAAAGCTATGTGCGGAGAGAGGGGCTCATTTAGTCCTTCTTGCTAGACGACTTGAAAAACTGGAGGAAATCAAGCGGGATTTAGAGGAGCAGTTCCATATCACCGTCCATGTCCATCAGCTAGATGTCTCAAAAACGGATGAGGTGGAGGCTGTTTTTTCACACATCATAGATGAGCTCGGCCGGATTGATGTGTTGCTTAATAACGCAGGCTATGGCATCTTCCGCTATGCGCATGAAGCCTCTATTGAGGAGATCAAAGGCATGTTCAGCGTAAATGTGGTCGGATTAATGGCCTGCACAAACATGGTGCTACAAGTTATGAAGCAGCAGAAAAGCGGTCATATCATTAATGTAGCTTCAATAGCTGGGAAAATTGCGACCCCGAAATCAAGCGTCTATTCGGCTACAAAGCATGCGGTACTAGGCTATTCCAACAGTCTGCGCATGGAATTAGCCGATGACCACGTTTTCGTGACAACGGTGAATCCAGGCCCGATTGCCACAAACTTTTTTAACATTGCTGATGAACAAGGGACATATGTGAAAAATGTGCAGCGATATATGCTCCAACCGCAATTTGTTGCGAAAAAGATAACGGATGCCATGCTGACGAAAACGAGGGAGATTAATCTTCCGCATTGGATGAACGCTGGTAGCGTGATATTTGCCCTATGTCCACGTTTGTTTGAAAGGGCAGGGAAAAGGATATTTAATAAGAAGTAACCTATAACGGGGGAATAAAATTAGGGATGAAACGAAAATGGTTTCATCCCTAATTTTATTCCTTATATTCAAATATATATTTGAATATCGATAGGAAAATACGTTATACTTATTCAAGTGAATGTTTGAATAAGAGGAGGGATTGCGATGGGACAAAAGGATACATGTGATATTTATTGTTTTAATGAAGAGAAGGTCAAGAAGGTCCAAGTTGAGATGAAAAATGCAGATTTATCTGGTGTTGCCAGATTATTTAAAGCACTAGCAGATGAAAACAGGGCGAAAATCTCTTTTGCTTTAAGCAGGGAGAAAGAGCTATGCGTCTGTGATATTGCGAACATTATCGGCTCTACGGTGGCAACTGCGTCTCATCATTTACGCACTCTTCATAGACAGGGGATCGTGAAATTCCGCAAAGAAGGGAAGTTAGCTTTTTATTCGCTGGATGATGAGCATATCCAACAATTGATCGGGATTGCTCTCGAACATTTGAGGGAGGTGAAGGAAAATGTCTGAAGTGCATGCAAAGTCAGGAGACTTAGCAGCAAAAACCTACCGTGTACAAGGATTTTCTTGAGCAGGCTGTGCGAAAACATTCGAGGAGAATGTGAAACGCCTGGATGGCGTTGTTGATGCACGGGTGAATTTCGGAGCTTCCAAGATTACGGTTTATGGTGAAACCTCGATGAAAGATCTAGAAAAGGCCGGGGCTTTTGAAAACTTAAAACTGCGTGATGAAAAAGAGCAAAGAATGGAATCCATTCCATTTTGGAAGCAACGAGAAAATATCAAGGTATATGGTGCAATGATATTACTCATCCTCAGCTGGTTGTTAGGAAGAACCTTCGGAGAAGAGCATATTGCCCCGATCATCGGTTATGGGGTTACGATTGTTATCGGCGGGTATTCACTATTTATCAAAGGATTTCAACATTTATTCAGATTGAATTTTGACATGAGCACCTTGATGACCATTGCCATTATTGGGGCTGCCTTAATTGGAGAATGGAGCGAAGGCGCAACAGTCGTCATTCTTTTTTCCATCAGTGAAGCATTGGAGCGCTTTTCGATGGATAAAGCCCGTCAATCAATCGAATCATTAATGGATATTGCTCCGAAAGAAGCCTTAATCCGGCGCGGGGATCAGGAGTTCATGATTCAGACAGATGCTATTACAATCGGTGATATCATGATTGTTAAGCCAGGGCAAAAGCTTGCGATGGACGGGATTATCGTGAAGGGCTTTTCAGCCTTGAATCAGGCGGCGATTACAGGAGAATCTGTTCCCATCACAAAGACGATAGGCGATGAAGTATTTGCCGGAACGTTAAACGAAGAAGGGCTTTTGGAAGTCAAAGTGACAAAACTCGTGGAGGATACAACTCTCGCTAGAATCATTCATTTAGTGGAAGCAGCACAGGCTGAACGTGCTCCATCACAGGCCTTTGTTGATAAGTTTGCTAAGTATTACACTCCTGTGATTGTGGTGCTCGCCTTTATTATCGCTATTGTTCCACCGCTATGGGACGGGGACTGGAGCAAATGGATTTATAACGGATTATCAGTATTGGTAGTCGGTTGTCCCTGCGCCTTAGTCATTTCGACTCCGGTTTCAGTGGTCACAGCGATTGGCAATGCTGCACGAAACGGAGTCTTAATTAAAGGCGGCATTCATCTGGAGGCTTCCGGTTCCTTGAAGGTATTGGCCTTTGATAAAACTGGAACCCTGACAGAAGGGGTTCCAGTGGTGACAGATTTGATTTCATTTGGCGGGAATGAACGGGAATGGTTTGCGATCATGGCTGCCTTGGAAAAAGGATCGCAGCACCCATTGGCCTCAGCCGTTCTCACTAAAGCTGAGGAAATGGGAATTTCGGTTAACGCAGACGCTGTGCATGATTTTCAATCGTTAACAGGAAAGGGAGTGCGAGCAATAATCGAGGGTGAAAGATACTATGTAGGCAGCCCGAATCTATTTCAGGAGCTTTTGCCTGATAAAATGGACGAAAAACTGACAAAGCAGATTGTAAGCCTGCAAGAGAAAGGCAAAACGGTCATGCTCCTCGGAACATCCAGAGATATCTTGCTGCTGGTTGCGGTAGCCGATCAATTGCGCAAAAACACGAGAGAGATCATTCATAGGCTTCATCAGCTCGGCATTGAAAAAACAGTCATGCTGACTGGTGACAACGAAAGAACGGCAATAGCGATTGGAACCGCAGCCGGCGTCTCTGAGATTAAAGCAGAATTGCTTCCTGAGGATAAATTAAACGCCATCAAGCAACTGCGTATGGAACATCATTATGTAGCCATGGTCGGGGACGGTGTCAATGATGCGCCAGCACTCGCTGCTGCATCGGTTGGCGTGGCTATGGGAGGAGCCGGTACAGATACGGCATTGGAAACAGCGGATATTGCTTTAATGTCCGATGAATTAAGTAAACTCCCATTTACGATCCAATTAAGCCGGAAAGCACTGAAAACGATTAAACAAAACATCACGTTCTCCTTAGTGGTCAAAGTCCTTGCCTTATTGCTTGTCATCCCGGGCTGGTTGACTCTTTGGATCGCTATCTTTGCCGATATGGGAGCAACCCTGCTCGTAACCTTAAATAGTCTGCGGCTTCTGAAGGTAAAAGATTAGCCTTGTTGCACATGAAGCTGTAGGAGGCTTATTCCAGAAGGAAAAGTTTGGTATAATTGGGGTAAAAGAGAAAGGGTTGCTTTATGGTTATTAAGTAAGGGTACATCGTTCTATCTGGGTCCGTTGTCGTGAATGTAGCTATTGACCATGGTGTTATAGAAACAACGATCACATTACCGCACATGATAATCCAACATATGAAAGACACGGTGTTATTCATTATGCAGTAGCCAACATGCCTGGAGCTGTTCCAAGAACGTCTACAATCGCCTTTACAAATTGCGAATAAAGGCGTATTTAAAGCAATTTCTGAAAATGAGGCATTAAAACGTGGTGTCAACGTAGCAAACGGAGAAATAACGTATGAAGCAGTGGCAAAAGATTTAGGTTATAGCTACACGAACGTTGAAGATGCTCTAAAAAAGGAATTAACTAGCATTTAATTAAGGCTTTTATACAAAAGATAATAAAAAGGCTGTCCTAAAAGGGGCAGCCTTTTTCCATAATAATGAAGGTGTGAAAGCTGGATAGAATCTGAGGAAAATTTTCCGGAATTCTATCGTTCAAATCATAGTTCATATCTTGTTATTATCTTATTATCATCCTACTCAAAAAGCCGCTAAAACGATATATTCACATTACTTAACTTTAACTTAACATTCTATTATAAATAGTTAAGTAAAATGAATATGTGTGAATATTTTGTTAAAACAACTAGGAGGCTGTCGTGAAGAAAAAAGGGGAAATGAATCTATTATTCAAGTATTTAATCTTTTTTTGTCTTCTTTTCATTCAATTAACACCGATCGCACCCATCGTCCATGCAGAGAAGGCGGGAGAGAGTGCATCTCCAAATGATTCTGATGATAAAACGATTCAAGAGGCAACAAATCCAGACGCAGAAGGAATAAATTCACCGTCTGCTGTTCAAGAAAATTTCAATCACTATCCGCCTTTGTTGATTACGGAAATCTCACCAGATTCAGCGGGCAGTGATTACTATGAGTTTTTCGAAGTCTACAATAATACCAATAAACCACTATCATTAAATAATTATACATTTTCTTATGTGTATTCAGATGGAAGTAATGCGGATAAAGCTTTTCCAATTCCGGAAAACACCGTGATTCAGCCGCAGCAAGCCCTGGTTTTTTGGTATAACTCTCAAGGAAAAGTTCCAGCTGATTTTAATACCTTTTTTAACAGCAATCTACCAGAGGAACAAATCGTCTCTTATAAAGACCAATTTCCTGGTTTTGCGAATGGGGGAAACAGGGGATTAGCGATCAAAAATAAAGCAGGACAGACAATCGTTTCTGCCAGCTATCTTCCCGGTGAGACCAATAACACGGGAAAGGTCGTTCAATATCAATATCCAAAAACAAATACAGAAATGGACAAGCTGGAAACAGTAGCCAATCCGTCACCTGGAACATCTGAGCCAAGCCAGGTTCCTGCTTCACCTGTGAATCTGGATGAGATTCCAGAAGATCTTGTCGCACCGGTAATTGAACATACACCACTGACAGGTAGTGAAGCCTATACAGATATCGTGGTGGAAGCCAATGTAACAGATGATCTGTCTGTTCCATATGCAGCTCTTTACTATAAAAAAGAGGGCGACGAAGCATTCACTTCACTAGCGATGAATGTAACGGCAGAAAATCCAGCCCATTTTACAGTAACGATTCCTAGTATGGAAGTGGATTCGAATGTGACCTATTATATCGAGGCATCAGATGGAAAGAATACAAGCAGAACGGAAGACCATCAGATCACTGTTTCTCAGCCTAATCTTGATTTTAATAAAGTACCTGCCTTACTGGTTACAGAAGTAGTGCCGGATTCTGCGAATGTGGACGGTGCTGACGGATATGAATTTATCGAAATTTATAATAATAGCAATCAACCAATCCAGTTTGAAGATTACAAAATTCAATATCGTTATGGTACAGATTCTGAAACCGATGTGATTTGGGAGTCGGTGCCCGATGATTTTGAGATTCCATCAAAGGGAACCGTTGTTTTCTGGATTATCAATGATAAAAATGGAACGAAAACAGTTGCTGATTTTAATGCCCACTACAAAACAAACCTGGTTGAAAATAAGGAAATCGTCAAAATTCACTCAGCAGGTATGGCAAACGGCAGTACAAGAGGAATTTTAGTTGCAACAAATACCGATATGGAAAGTTCTGTTGCATACTATAATGAAGAATCGGGAGTAGACGATACCAATGCCGATAAGGGGATCATGTATAAATACCCTGTTGATGGAACGAATCAAATGGTGAAAATAAGCGCAGGCAAAGAAGCGGCAACACCTGGTATGGTTTCACAAGCGCAAGTTTCAGCCAAAACGGTACAAGTTCCTGAAGATACCAGCGCACCAACAATAGCAGATCTAACAGGAAAGACCGAAATCAATCAAAAAGAAGATTTAATCTTAAAAACCGATGCAAAAGATGATCAAATGGTAAAAACCGTTGCTCTCTATTATAAAAATAATGAGCAATCTGAATATAAAAAAGTACTCTTACAGCAAGATTATAATGGTCTTCTCTACCATTTTACCGTCTATTCACCTGATCTGATTGAAAAAAAATCGATTGAATACTACTATGTTGTTTCTGATGGTAAAAATACAATCAAAACCGAAACATATAAAGTCAATATAACAAGTGATCAGAATCCTGATCCGTTACGGCTCAATGTGAAAAATGAAGAATTCCTTTCAGGGAAAAAAATAGTAAAAGCAACATCCAATCTGGAGGCTCCAGAAAAGGTTAAACTTTTTATTGATGAAAAGGAGATCACGGACAACACGTTTCGTTCGCTTGAAGGTGAAAGCTATTTTGCTTTTGAAGTCAGCGGAGTCAATACCTTTTTCCAAAACGGTGTGACAATGGGGGATGAAGTCCTTCGCATTTTTGACGATTGGATACCGCAATGGAAAACGATCACGGTTCCGATTCAGCCGGATAAATTAAAAGAAGGGAACAATATTTTTACGATTCGTTCAGGAGACAAGGCTACACCATTTCCAACAGAAAATGGCGAAAACCGTGATGATTACAGTTTACGCAACGTCCGACTTGTGCTCACAGACGGTACCGTCATTCAAGACCCAGACTACAAGGATCCCGAAAAAGTAATGGCTATGAATGATGCGAATGCCGCGGTTGATTTTTCGATGAACATTCCAGCAGAAAAAATGGTTTCGAAAGCATATAAATGGGATACCACAACGGCAGCTGATGGTGAATATACGATCCGTGCTGAAGACGCCGTGAATCCTGGAGCGAATGCAAAAGTGAAAGTGGATAACACGGCACCTGTCATTGAAACGAACGTGGAAAAAAATAAAGAATATAAAGGGAAATTTACGATTGAAGCAAAAGTGAATGATGCATTAGCAGGGGTGGAGACAACGGAAATCAAACTGGATGAGGAAGTCATCGCTGTACCTTATGAAACTTCATCTGCCCAATTATCCCCTGGAAGCCATACATTGACGGTTTCTGCCGTTGATAAAATCGGAAACAAAACAGAGTTGAAGGTGCCATTTTCGGTTGTAGATGAATTACCTGCAAAGCCGGAACTTGTTTCACCGCAGGCGGGAGCAAATGATCAGAAACAAACGGCCCATTTAAAAATTAATGTAACTGACCCAACAAACGATGATCTAAAGGTTTCCTTTTATAAAGGATTTCAGTATAACGCAGCGAATACGGATCAAGGAAAGGTATTTAAAAACGCGGCCGATACGGAACCGCCAAATGAAATGATCCCAGCAGGGGAGACAGCTCTTGTAAACGAGGAAATCGCTAAAATCTCTGCATCTGATGATAAATACTTAGTCACAGATTCTGAAACGCAATTTCCTTATCATCGCTTTGATGTCTCGATCGACAGTTCCATTGATGAATCCGATATCGTAGAATTGTTATGGGAAGGCCGTTCATTAGAAGGCAGAAAAGTGTCAATGTATGCTTGGAGCCACGAAAAAAATGAATGGGTCATGCTTGATACGATCATAGCGGGGAAAGAAGATTTTACCTTGAAGAAAAATGTTCAAGCAGGGGAATTCGTGAAGGACAGTAAGATCAATGTTCTTGTACAAGATGAAATTCCTGTTTCTCCAGATGATTATGACTATTCATTTGTCTGGATGTCAGATACCCAATATTATTCAGAAAGCTTTCCGTACATTTTTGACCGTCAAACACAATGGATTGTAGAAAATCAAGAAGCCATGAAGATTAAGTATGTGTTCCATACTGGTGATTTAGTGGATGAAAGTGATAAGGAAGAGCAATGGAATAACGCCGATCAATTTATGAAAACTCTTGATGATACGAACATTCCAACTGGTGTTTTGGCGGGAAATCATGATGTGGATCACAAAACATCCGATTATACACAATATTATCGTTTCTTCGGAGAGGATCGCTATAAAGACCGTCCTTATTATGGAGGAACATACAAAAATAACCGCGGCCATTATGATTTAATTTCGGCAAACGGCAATGATTATATCATGGTGTATATGGGCTGGGGAGTGGATGATGAATCCATTAACTGGATCAATCAAGTGTTAGCTGAGCATCCAGACCGAAAAGCGATCTTAAGCTTCCATGAATATTTGCTTTCAACAGGGACAAGACACCCGCTTGGGGATAAGCTGTATAACCAAGTCGTCGTTCCGAACAAAAATGTGATAGCTGTTTTATCAGGACATTATCATGAAGCACAAACCTTAGTCGATTCGATTGATGATGACGGGGATGGAAATCCAGATCGTAAAGTATATCAATTGCTTGCTGACTATCAAGCAGGTCCTGAAGGCGGCCAAGGATACATGCGTTTGCTTCACTTTGATCAGGATCAAAACCGAATCATTGTTAATACGTATTCTCCATATTTGAACGATTATAATTACTATGATAATGACAAGTATCCGGAAAAAGACGAGTTTGTCATTGATTTAAATCTTGAAGCTCAGCAAAAGAGAATCGCTACAGACAACTTTACGGTCAATGTATACACAGATACACTGATCGGCCAGAAAGAGAACGTGAAAAGCGGGAAAGACGTACAAGTACCGTGGAACCAATTAGAATCAAACCAACGTTATGCCTGGTATGCCGTAGTCGAAGATAATTACACAGGAAGAACCGTTTCCGACATTTGGACCTTTACCTCAGGTGATGGAAATAGTAGGAAAAATAAGAAGGAGTAGTTTTATATTCTATAGTTTTTGAGTATAGTGTGAGGAAATAAAGCAAAGAGGAAGCCTGTAAACTGGCACCCGTGTCAAGGACAATATAAAAAAGAGATTAAGCAACCAAGATATGATTCCTATATTGAATAGGGGTCATCTTCTTTAAATTCCATTGATAACGATAATTGTTATAGTAAACCATGTAATGATTTATTTTTGTGATTCTTCAAAATGAAGGTAGCCTTAGAAATAATAAAAATTTCAAGTATTGAAAATAAAGACATTCGAATAATAGGGCATGATGATCCTGAAAAAATCATAAAGGAAGAAGCAGAAGAAAATCAAAAAAGGTTAGAATCTATTTAGTTAGTTCCACCTCTAATCAATGGTTAATATATTGTATTGTATCTAAAAACCGATTTTGAATGAGGTGGACCGATGTATTTTTTAAAATCAATTTCAGATGATGTTCGATTTGCCCAATTAGAATTTCGTAAACATACAAAATTGAAGAGGCTTGTTTTAGGAGCCTTTCTCGCCTGTATGGCTGCTGTACTTCAAGCAGCAGGTGACTTTTTACCAGGGATCGGATATTTTATCAGCCCATTTGCCACTCTACCCATTCTGATTGGTGCCATGTTTTCCCTTCAGATGGGAGTGATGTCTTATTTTCTTACCATCCTGTTGCTTTTCATTCTGTTACCAAGTGAACTAGCCATTTTTCCTTTTACAACAGGGTTGTTAGGGATTGGTATAGGCGCAGCTTTTTCCTTTTTCAAGAAGAGATTAAGCATTATTTCTATTGGTGCTATTCTCTTGACAATAGGAATCATGAGCCTACTATATGTTTTCCACTTTCCCGTTCTTGGTTCAGCCGTATCCGATTCCTTTTCATTCATTACAGCAGGAAGTATTTTTATATTTTCTTTCCTTTATAATTGGTTATGGGTTGAGATGGCATTATTCTTTTTTAATAAATTAAAAACCATTATTACTTAATCATGGAACAATTTCAAAAACAGTACCTTTGTTAAAATCAGTCACACTCATAGAATCATAAACCCCCAAATACAGTCTGGTTTGATCCAGATTCGTTCCCAAACTAACATAATAAGCTGATTGAGACCCAAAATTATAATCGGTTTCAATAACACTAAAATCATTTAGTTTACAATCTGTTCTTACCCTTGTATAAGCTAAAACCCCTTTAACCGGAGTTTGAGGTTCTTCTTTCCGGGCAAGATCGGTAAACACAACGCTTCCCGTTAAAGCGGGGATTCCTTTCCCCATAAAGGCTTGCACTCCTGTAAGTGCAGTTCCCCCAAACTTATCGGGTCGGGGATCTTTATGGAAATAACTAATTAAAGGCTGAATCCGCCTCACTGAAGTTTTAATTGCTTCATTGTAATAAGCAATTGTTTTCTCATCTAAAGTCGGATTTGCAGAGCAGCCTCTTACAATCGAAGCAGGAAAAGCACCTTCCCACCCTCTCCAACCAAAGTTAATAAATCCTTCTTGGTCATGTTCGGTGTTTCTTAAAGAAGCTTGAATAAGCTGAGTAACCGGTATTGGTTTATAATGAACGAATGAAAAAATCGACTCTACCAAATTCTGACCGACATTTCCAACGTATTTAATATACTGATTATAATACCTTTGAAATGAAATTCCTTGTATATTACGAACCCCTTTGGAAATTACCGTAAGTGTTTCCTGAATAGGTACGGGAAGTTCATTAAATCGTGTGACTACGGGTGGATTATAGATAGATGTATTAATATCTACATCAATCTCAATTATTTTACCTGATATCTCCATATTATCCTGGCTTAAATTAAATGGATCATAGCCTGATCCACCATCTCCGGTTGTTAATACAAGTTTTCCTGTTTCAGGTGAAAAGTTTAAGCTATTGACACCATTATGATTAAAAAATGGTCTTCTTAAGTTAAGTAATGTCCGTCGTTTTTGAGGTTGACCATTCGATTGTATAATCCATTCTTCAATTGTATCAATATGATCATATTGAGTTTCTCTATTTATCCACCTTAAGTTTAAAGTATTGGGATCACACGGGTTAGGCTCAAAAGGTTCAGGAAGGGCACCCGGACCTTGTGTTCCAGCTACTGAATAATGAAGATAAAACAGACCGTTATAATAAAATTTGGGATGAAATGCAAGCCCTAGCAATCCACGTTCATCATATCCACCACCAGAAATACCTAGTTTTATGATTCGCGAGCGAATATCTAAAAAAGTCCTGATAACTCCATTTCCTATGTAAAAGATCTCTCCTGCCTGGGTTGCGATAAATAATCTTTTAATTGAGTCACCCGGAAGTATAGTTGTTTTCAAAACAGTGGGTAAATTTATCTTACTTACAATGGGCCGTAATCTAACCTTAACTTTTATCAACTAACTTTACACTCCTTCTTATTGTTTTCTTTTATAAAAATATGGTTAGATCTGTTCTGTTAGTACCAAATTAGTGTCGGGGAATCTGCTAAAGGATTGCACCATTTTTTAGTGAACTTAACGAGAGGGTTTAAGTGAAAAAATATGATAGGCAGCATGAGCCGAAAGGGAAACTGTTACGATAATGCTTGTATTGAATCCTTTCACGGTATTCTTAAACGTGAACTCGTTTATCAAACGAAGTATAAAACGAGAGAAGACACGATGAAATCGTTATTTGAGTACGTGGAGTGTTTCTACAATTCCAAGCGGATCCATTTAACTTTGGGGTACCATACGCCGTATGAATTTGAGCGAATGTATGCAAATCCTGCAGCATGAATTTACTTTTATAAAAAAGGTCAAATCACTCTTTATTTAATCTTTTTTATAAAGGTCACCAAGCGAAAGCGCGGTAGCAAAATCTGTGTCTATTTTCTTGACATAGTATCAATTATGCATTTGCCGGGGAAGAATACGTGACCGCCGAGTTTACCTGGGCAAATCAAGTTTAGTAGTATTACGTTTTTAAAAGCAGATCTGGAAATCATCAACAACTGGATTTTCTAAAACGGCACACCTCTTCCGGCCAATTTGTCCAACTCGATCAATTGAGTCGATTCGCGCGGATGTCAAAAGACAAATAGAGTTAAAGGGGCAGTTCGAAAAGTGGAAATCCCCTAAAATATAATCATCAAGAATGTTGATATATCAAGGTTTTGGTACATGAAAGGGGCATCCAGAAGTCGATATGCGACTTTCTGGACAGCCCGTTTTCTGGAGTTTAATTCCGGCAAAGAGAGAGCAGGTGAGCTTTCAGCGTATGAATCATTTTCTCATAGGTAAAGAGCCGAGGATGAAGCAAATGATGCATCGCCATTCCATCAACTAAGGTATGCAGCCTGTCTGTCTCTGCATCCCGATCAAACTCCTTTTTGACAAGACCAAGAGATTCCAGAGAATGGATAATCCGAGTCATACCCTCATGCATCTCGCGGTAAACCTGTTCACTTAACGTCTTCAGGTTTGCATCAACAAGGGTTTTCGCACTAAAAACAAACCACACCTCCATTTCGATTCTGCGTTCCTCATCGACAGGCAGCAGCTCACAAATGATTTCCATGACTGCCTCGAGAGGCGGTCCATTGTACGTTTTGCCTTCAATGCGTTCATGTACGCGCCGTGAGACAAGCTCCATGGAATACTGCAGCAATTCGGAATGCGACGGAAAATAGTGCCGTAAAGAACCGGGGGATAGCCCGGCCTCGCTCGCGATTTTTCGAACGGTCGCATTCTCCAGCCCCTCCTCAACAATGACCCTCCATACCGCTTCTGCAATTTGATTTTTTCGTTTATCATGATCCACTAGTTTTGGCATACAATTATTTTAACACACTTGTATTAAAAAGAAAAACCTGCTATGATTTATTTAACACAGTTGTATTAAAAAGGAGATGCCGCTTTGATCGGTTGGTTGATTATTGCGTGTGAAATTGGATTCTGGGTGTTCGTAATATCCGGCTTGCTGTTTCGCTATGTGTTCAAGAAAAAGACTGCTGGGTCGATTTTGCTCATTTGTACCCCAATCGTTGATTTGATCCTGCTGCTTGCCACAGTTTTTGATTTGAAAAATGGGGCGGTGGCGACAACGGTACACGGGGTTTCCGCTATCTATCTCGCGGCGAGTGTCGTATACGGCCACCGGATGATTCAATGGGCGGATAAGCATTTCGCCTACCGCTTTGCTAAGGGGGAAAAACCGGCAAAAAGGAAAACGTTTGGAAAGGAACGCGCAAAGCAGGAGCGGGAGGGATGGTATCTTCATGGATTGACCTGGTTCATTGGCTGCCCCCTGTTAGGAGCAATTATTTTCTATATCGATAACTCATCTCAGACGGCCGCCCTGTATCAGATTATGCTGACCTGGTCCTGGGTTTTGTTCATTGATTTTTTGATTAGCTTCAGCTATACGCTTTTTCCGAAAAAGGAATTGCAGAAAAAGCCCTGATATTCTGCAATAGGGTCTGGATCGCTTTCGGATTATCGTGGGAAGGGAAGGATGTTCCGTTCATGTTTCTCTAAGAGCGGGGATCCTCTGTACCCTGATTCTGCTGTCTGCTGCCACGATCTTTTTTTCAAAAAGAAACAGGTATTCGATGTATGATCATTAAAACTAGGTTATAAAGGAAAAGAGCTTAGAGATATTCTAGGCTCTTTCGGCTATTTTTTGAAAAAAGCATTGTGCAGCGCCTTCTTCATTCATGTATGTTCGTCAAATCCTCTGCTGCTACTTTGCTATGTGAGGCATAAATAAAATACAGAACAAGAGCGGCAATCGATAAAATCATGCCTGATATATAAGGGAGATCGATGGAGATGCCGTAAAGCGCCCCACCGATGGGAGGGCCGGCAATTCTCCCCAGGGAATCGAAGGAAGATAGTAACCCGGTTACACTTCCATGTCCGGCAGACACTGTTTTTGTTAATAAAGCGGAGACAGCAGGACGGATGACTCCGTTTCCAATACCGAAGATAGCCAAATAAATTGCGGCAGTGGCAAAGCTGTCTACAAGTAAGATCAGACCGAAGCCAATTGCCGAAATGACGATTCCCGCTTTAATGACCATCCCATCGCCAAATCTTCTGGCGGCTTTTCCCATCACACCGCCCTGGATAAAAGCGCTGGCAAGCCCCATAATCATAAAGATATATCCAAGCTGTACCGTGTCCATGCCTGCCTTTTCGGCAACAAAATAGGCAAAGGTCGTTTCCAAGCCTGCAAGGGACACAGAGACAAACAACTGCAATATAAACAGGATCGATTGCTCCCCCTTAAAGCCTTGCCATATTGATGACTTTTCCCGTTCGGTCTGTCCTCTGTTCTCCTTGACCAGCGATTCTTTTAGAAAAATCAGAACGAGGAGAAAGGTGAATAGGGCAAATCCTCCTGCAACATAAAAAGGAATGTCCAAGCTGATTTTCGAGAAAATACCGCCGATTGCCGGTCCGAAGACAAACCCTAATCCAGTGGCTGCACCAATAATCCCCATTCCTTTACTGCGGTTGGCGGGGGTTGTAATATCGGCGACATATGCCATGGCAGTCGGCATATTGGCTGCCGATAGAGTTCCACCGATTACCCGTGCCACAAACAGCATGGCAAGTGAGTCAGCTGCGCCTGTAAGAAAAAAGGAAAAGGCCAGCCCAACGATTCCCGTCATAATAACTGGTTTTCGACCGATGCGATCAGACACCCATCCCCACATTGGGGCAAATATAAGCTGCATGAGCGAGTATGCTGCCATGAGATAACCTAGTTGAGTGGGAGAGGCACCAATATTCTCTGCGTAAAAGGGCAGAACTGGGATTATGATGCCAAAACCGGCCATGACCAAAAACATAATTGCAAACAGTATAGGTAAGGCCTTTTTCGTATCGATCATTAGATTCACTCCATTTCCCAGTTACTACAATGATTATATATATATTCTGAGTTAATTTTCAATCTATCTGATTAGATGATTGAATAAATTTATTAACGACCGGTAAAATATTATTTTGATGTAAGCGATGAGGAACAATGAAACACATTGATATATTGCGGTAAAATTCTAAAAATTAAAATGATAATTTAGGGGTATTCTCGCTGTGCCAGATATGATATCTTATTAGTGTGATAAAGTATTAACGCAATACTATTTAAAATAAAGGTGGTTCCTTCTATATGAAACGTTTTATCTATATATTATTTATTGTTGCATCTGTATTTGCTATTCTTGCCGGATGCTCAAATGATTCGAAATCAGAGACAGGTTCGGATTCAGGAAAATCTAATGACAAGGAAAAATGGGTAATTGGTGTTGATGATACTTTTGCACCGATGGGATTCCGTGATGAAAATAATGAAATTGTCGGTTTTGATATTGATATGGCGAAAGCAGCCGCAGAAAAAATGAATGTTGAAATAAAGATTCAGCCTATCGATTGGAAAACAAAAGAAAACGAATTGAACAGCGGACGGATTGATTTGATTTGGAATGGTTACACGATTACAGACGAACGCAAGGAAAAAGTGCTATTTACTAAGCCGTATTTAAAAAATTCGCAGGTTGTGGTAACATTAGCTGATTCTGATTTGAACAAGATCGCTGATTTAACTGGTCAAAAGGTAGGGATTCAGGCCCTTTCATCTGCCGTAAATGCCTTAGATGACAATCCGATAAAAGACAAACTTAAATCGGTGACAGAATATGATACAAATGTCCTTGCTTTATCTGACTTAAAGGCTGGCCGTGTTGATGCCGTGGTGATTGACGAAGTTGTTATTAACTACTTTATGAATAAAGAAAAAGATACCTTTAAGCTACTGGATGAATCGCTTGCGCCTGAGGAGTATGCAGTAGGTGTGAAAAAAGGAAATGAGGAACTGCTTGACAAAGTTCAGACCGCATTGGATGAAATGAATGAGGACGGTACTGCTGCCGATATCTCATCAAAATGGTTTGGCGAAGATAAGGTCTTAAAATAAACAATCGGAACAAATATTAGGAAAAGGGCTGTCCATAAAGAAAAGTGCCAGACACCGCATATATTAACCGGTATTCCCATAGAAAACGAATATGGACCAGACCGGATGATGTCTGAATCTTTTATGCGGAGAGTCCTTTTGATTTTGGAGGATTCCTTAGAAATGTCAGGAAATTATTTTATTACAATACTCAAACCGATGCTGGAGGGAGCCCAGACCACAGTCCTGCTGTTCCTCCTTGCGATTGTGGCTTCGATACCTTTAGGCTTTTTATTAACATTGGCTGTAAAAAGCCGTTTTAAGCCTATATCTTGGCTTGCTCAGGTATATATTTATGTTATGCGCGGCACCCCGCTTTTGCTGCAATTGTTGGTCATCACATTCGGGTTGCCGATGATCCCGGTTATTGGAGAATATCTAATTCTTGATCGGTTTGTAGCAGCGTGTCTCGGATTTATTTTAAACTATGCCGCTTATTTTGCCGAAATTTTCCGTGGCGGCCTTTTAGCGATCGATAAAGGTCAATATGAAGCCGCAAAGGTGCTTGGTTTTACGAAATGGCAGACTACAACAAAAATTATACTTCCACAAATGTTTCGTATAGCCTTGCCTTCTGTTGCCAATGAATCTGTAACTCTTGTGAAGGATACTGCGCTTTTATATGCTGTGGCCGTTCCGGAATTGCTGCATTTTGCGCAAACCGCTGTGAACCGTGACTTTACCATTATGCCTTTCTTTGTTGCCGGTATGATTTATCTGATCATGACGATGATCTTAACGATGTTTTTTAAATGGCTTGAAAAACGATTCAAATTTGAATAAAAGGAGGGAAAGATCGTGGCGCTCATTGAAGTATCAGGATTGAAAAAATCATTTGGCTCGACAGAAGTATTAAAACAGATCACATTTGAAGTCAATAAAAATGATGTTGTTGCTGTCATCGGTCCTTCCGGTTCCGGTAAAAGCACGATGCTCCGTAGCTTAGCTCATCTTGAGGTCATTAATGGCGGGAGTATTTATGTATCGGGTGACTATTTAGTTAGGGACGGGGTTTACGCCAGCCCACAGGAAATTAGACAGATTACCGGAAAAATGGGAATGGTATTCCAGCATTTTAACCTTTTTCCACATCTGACGGTTAAAGAAAATCTCGAATTGGCCCCCAAATTAGTTAAAAAGGAAGCACCTGCAGTCATTGCAGAGCGAAGCAGGGAATTGATGGGGAAAATTGGGCTGACCGAACGAGCTTCAGCCTATCCGGCCAATCTCTCTGGGGGGCAAAAACAGCGGGTAGCTATTGCCCGGGCATTGATGATGAATCCGGAAATTCTGCTTTTTGACGAGCCAACATCTGCGCTTGATCCGGAGCTGACCGGAGAAGTACTTCAGGTTATGAAGAATTTAGCGAAGGAACATATGACGATGATCGTGGTGACGCATGAAATGGAATTTGCCCGCGAGGTGGCAGACATCGTCATGTTTATGGATGGCGGAGAAATTGTAGAATCAGGTCCTCCAGAGGAAATATTCAGCAATCCGAAATTTGAGCGGACAAAGGCATTCTTGAACCGAAGCTTGAAATAAAGGATACAATCCGATTCGGGTAGATTTCGCATAGTTTCTTTTCGATTGAGTCGATGAATCCTTTGGTAAAGACACGAGGATGGTTATTAAATTAAAATGTAAATTCCACTACATCTCCCGACGCTTCGGGAGATTTTTTTTGTATAGCATCGCTGATGTATCGGTCTTAAGTCTTATGTGAAATTCAATCCCAGGCTCCTTATGGCGAGCAGGAAGTAATTGTTAGTCTTAAATAGAAGTTTTGTCATTGGCAGGATCCTGCTAAAGTTTTCAAGATTAGAAGAATAAGGTGATCTGAGAATGGAGAGAAAGGTCTATCTGATTCTAACGGATACGGGAACTCTTTTTACAAAAATGATCAAGCTCTATACAAAAAAACCATATAATCATGCCTCTCTTTCTTTCACCTCTGATTGTTCTGAAGTTTACAGTTTTGGCAGGAAGAAACCTAGAAATCCGCTTATCGGAGGATTTGTGAAGGAAAGCATCTTTACTGGATTATTAAGACAGGCGGATTGTGCGATATACAGCTGTTGTATTTCCGAAGAGCAGTACCAGAAAATGTTGTACTTTATCAGGACAATAGAAGAGAAAAAAGAAGAGTACCGTTATAATTTGCTAGGTTTATTGGCGATACCCTTTAACAAAACTTTTAAACGGGAACACGCTTATTTTTGTTCGCAATTTGTCGCCTCTGTCCTTGTGGAGGGTCAGGTTATTCAATTAACGAAGCATACATCCCATGTGACGCCGCATGACCTGCAGCAGTCCCCTTATTTTCAATTAATCTATCAGGGAACTGTAGAAGAGTATATTGATCGAACTGAATTAGGAGGTAATGACGGAACGAGAACTCAAAAGCGAGATGTGCTGGGGATGCTGCGGCAAAAAATCACAAGCGCCTGGTTATTCTTTTTTGATGTATAGCCAGTCCTATAAAATTTTGCTTTAGAAAGCTGAGTCCAAGGGAATGTGACGGATGGATAACAGCAAAGAATCATACTGGGGATGGAAGGTGTGAATTGCTATTACTTTTGGCAGACGAAAGAAGGAATTCTATCAGCTAATTAGATCTCCTGAAACGATACTTCAGATACATGAAATAAAGAACGAACCGGTAAGGATTGCCTTCGCCGGTTCGTTCTATTGATTTTCGCCTGTGTGATATCAGTGCTTCAGGCTGGTGTTCATTTTCGAATTAGACTGAGGCGGGTCCTGTATCCTTGCTTTGCGGAATCCAGCAAAAATCCCGATGGCGGCAGTGATGATCAGGATGGCGATCGTTATGCCAATAATCCAATGAATGATTAGTTCGGCTACGGCGGGAGTACCGTTAAACAGGTTAATCATATAGTCAATAAATGACTGATTAAGGACATCCGGATTGGTTAAAATGACGATCGACAGGATAACAGAAAAGAGCTGGTAGAGCGTATTGGCCGTTGCTAATTTGAACGTCCACTGACGGCTGCTCCATTTGAGCACGGCGAGTAAAAGTTCGGCGGCAATGTAGAGTAGTACAACCAGTCCATAGCTCAGCAGGACATCTTGGTTGAAGACCGGAGCGACAAACTCCAATTCCTCCGAGCCGTTCCTGCGCTCATAGACGCCGATAAAACGATCGGCATTGAAATAAACTGCGGCCCAAATCGATGTCCAGACAACGCTGGCAATGGCTTCCGCTCTCGGGATCGCTTTTTTCCTTGGAATGTAGGGGATTGCTTTTAAAGCTTCCGGCTCCCATTGACGGCCTGCTTTTCTCATCGATTCCGGTGATACGCCGGAGCGTTCAATAATGACGAAAATGAACGTAAGCCAGCCAAATACGTGCATCGTTGCCGTTATTAGGTCGACGATTAATTTCCCGATCAGGCTTGTCATAAATGTCAGGATGTCCTCTTCTCCGGACCATCCGGCAATCTGCACGATGAAAAATACTATCAGGCTGATTCCCAAGGCAATGGGCATCACTAATTTTAAACACGTTACATACTGCTCATAAAAGCCCGGTCCGATTAAATAAGAGGGACGACCGCGATACTGCTCGGCTAGGGCTGCAGGGTCTCCAAGCTTTTTTAGGACCTCTATCACATCTGCTTTGGTGTAAACATCTGGCAGCATATCCTCAATGGCAGACTGCAGTTCCAGTGCGATATCATCCCGGTTTTTTTCAGGGAGTCTCCGCGTCACTTCCTGGATATAAACCTTAATCATCTCCATGTTTTTCCACACCTTTCAATAAGTGGTTGAGCTCCCGTGACATTCGTTCCCATTCACCTTTTAATTCAAGAAAAATCTCTTTGCCGAAATCACTGAGTACATAATACTTCCGTGGTCTGCTTTCTGTGGTATCCCAATGGCTTGTCACCAGCTCCTGCTTTTCCAGACGGCGGAGAAGAGGATAGAGTGTACTCTGCTCCATCACAATTCCGGACTGCTCCATCCTTTGTGCCATTGAATAGCCGTACTGCGGGGTATCCAGCTGGCTTAGAACGGCCAGTGTCAATGACCCGCGTCTCAGCTCTGTCGTCAGCGACTGTAATAAATCACTCATGAATCTCCCTCGTTCCTGCAACTCATTTACTTTCTCTATACTATGTATAATACAGTATTATAAAATATAAAACAATGTGCATAAAAAATATTTGTCAAAAAAATTGTAATTTAGGAAAAGAAAGCAATGGAGTTGAATTAACGGCCTGCACCATTTTCTTACAGAATCGTAAGGAAACTGTAAGGATCATTGATGGGTCATTCCTGTGGAATGGAGTATCATCTCTTTATGTAGAGGTAAGGGGGTATTTCAAATGGATTTGCAGGAACTAAATATTGCGTTATTCCGTCTGATCAATGATAGCGGCAAGGAATTTCCTTTTCTCGATCCGCTGTTTGTCCTGTGCGCATAATATACCGCATTTCTATTGGCACTGGGTATAGCGGGCTTTTGGCTGACGGGGCGGAGAGAAAATCGCATGATGGTCATAAGCGGGGGAGTGGCCTTTGTCTTGGCTGAAATCTTCGGCAGGATTTTCGGCTTGTTTTACAGCCATGACCAGCCTTTTGCTGTGCTGAAGGACGTTAATCAGTTGATTGAGAAAGCAATGGAAGATATGGAATCCATAAAAATAATGAGGGGGATTAATCTTGGACAAAAACAAAAAGCAGGATGATTTTTTGAAATGGTTGGAAGAGGAAGATCCATTTGGAATAAATGATGAAATGGAATTCATTATTTTTAAATGTATCGATTGTGAGAAAGAAGATGAGGTTCCAGATTATGTAGTAGAGGAGTTTCATTTTGATTTAGATGAAAATGAAGAAGTAGAAGTAGTTTGCCTTTTTTGTAATGGTACAATGCGAAAGGCGAGAAAAGACCCAAGTGAATAATCAATACTTGTGTCGTG
>NZ_CAMLDX010000055.1 GCF_946478885.1 uncultured Bacillus sp.
TTAGCAACTTTAATAAATCCCCTCCCATTACTAGAATTCGAACATTCCCAAGGAAGGCCCTTCTCGAAAGAGAGGGGTTTTTCTTATTTGTCTTATTAAAGCAGCGGACAAGAAAAGCCTTTGGTTATCAGCGTTCATAAAGGATCCGCTTTACTCGAAAGGCTTTTTTCGATATGGCATTAAAATCCATTCAGGAAAGGATTGCTTTGCATTTCCCGGCCAACAGTTGTCGTTGGACCGTGACCCGACAGTACTTCAGTATCCTCCGGCAGAGTTAATAATTTCGTATGAATGCTGTTCAGCAGCTGTTCATAGTTTCCCATGTAAAAATCTGTACGTCCAATGCTCCCTTGAAACAGGGCATCTCCTACGCAGACAAGACCTGCATCTGCAAAATAATAGGATATGCTTCCAGGAGAATGGCCAGGTGTTTCCAATACTTGAAATTGAAAGCCTTCAATATTCATATCTTGATCACCCTCGAGAAGATAATCGGCGGGGCGAATAATGACTGCCTGTTCGTCAATATCATCGGATAAATTATAAACGGGATTTGATAGCCATTCTTTTTCATTTGTATGTACATAAACCGGAATCTTATATTCGTCTCTTATCACATCTACAGCACCGATGTGATCGCAATGAGTATGCGTTAAAATGACTGCCGCAGGTTTCAATCGCCGCTCATTTATCATTCTGATTAATTTTGCTCCTTCATCGCCAGGATCGACAATTAAGCAGCTTAAATCTTCTTTGACTAAAAGATAGCAATTTTCTTGAATGGCTCCGACTGGTATTTGTATATACTCCATTTTTCTCAAAGGCCTCCATTTCAAACATATTTCCAAATTATTTTACACTATAACTTCAAGAAATTGAAACAATATGATTACATACTGTTTTTTTTTATGAAAAAATATCTATGAAATGGTTAGTGAAACATAAGTGACACATTTTTCACCTCGACAAACAATCAGAAAAATTATAAAATGGTAGAGGTATGTTCTATCTGTTTTACATATTCCGACATTGCGTGAAAGCGCATTACTAGACATGTGCTTCATATTGCGTGTCCAAACATCAAACAAAGGGGGTAATGTCTCATGGGTACAGTGATTATTTTTGCATTGGTGTCCATTCTGGCAGCATTTGCATCACTAAGCGCTTTAAAAAACAAAAATGGACTTGGATCCGTTTTTGGTATACTAAGTTTTTGTATTTTTGGCTGGTTTGCAGTCATGACACTGATCAAGAGCGGTTTTCCAGCTGCTCACTAATAACGGTCAAAAAAAAGCTGTCCCATCTGGTGATTCACCTCGGGACAGCTTTTTTCTGCGAATAGCTCCAGTTGTCTATTGCTTCCTTAAATGTTCTTCCACCCGTGCCACTTTATCCTCCATTTTACGGTCCTTATCACGCCGATCATCAATGCGGATGCTTGTACAGACACGCGCTAGTCCCTTTGCAAAAGGGGTTTCATGCATGGCTTGAATCACTTCGAACAAAACAGGCAAATCGCCTTCAATAATCGTATTCATCGGTGTTAATTGATAGCGGATCTTTCCTTGCTCTTCATATTGTTTTAACACACGGTGAACGTCTGCTACATAAGTACTAACACTTGGGGTTTGGGTCCCCACCGGAATAACGGTTACGTCTACTATTGCCACGATCCATCACCATTCTTTTCTTTAAGAAGTCAGCTTGATGACCTTCTTTTTATTTAAGTCTATCAGTTTTTCAAAATTGTAGCCATATAAACAAAAGTTTCCATCCCGGGAACATTTCAACGGTTCATTTTTCAAACGATCCAAAATCAGCTTCTGCTTCTCGCCTTCCAAGTCATAACGATAGAGCTTAAACTCTTCATTCAATGCCTCCATTTCCTTGTTGAGAACAGGCTGAAAGAAGAAAAATGTATTCTTCTCAGCGTTATAATCATAATAAGGAATTAATCGATCGGAAAAGCTTGTCAATTGTGGAGTCACAAATGAGCCTAATTCTTTCATGTTCTTTGTGTAAAAATGGTAGACAGCCTCATCATTGTTTTGCGGACTCGCAGCGATTGTCATCATCACATTTTGAAACGTATCCAAATGAATGATATTCGACAACAATTTTTTCTCCTGGCCACTATTCAAATCCAGTACGACTAAATTAGCCGTTAATGCTGTATTCTCTCCGATCCAATCGAGAGAGATCAACTGATCTTTTGCATACCAGCGAGAAAATGGATCGGCCTCAGGAGCTTCTGCAATTTTTTTATCCGCAAGAGAAAGGATGAATGCCTGTTCCTGCCAATCTTCAGAAAAGGTCGAAATAAAGATTTGCTGCTCGTTAAAAGGATTCCATTCCATTGTCAGATCAAATGCATCAAGTGAATGCGTAAACAGTACAGTACCATCACTTCCAGTAATGGTAATCAGACTTTGTGATGGTCCCAGGGAAGAACGAATAAACAAGTAATCACCTGAATGACTAATATCCACAGATACAATCATTGATTTACTTTTTGTGATCAGACGATTCGTTCCTTTATCCAGATCATAAGCATACACATTTGATCCTTGAACGACATTAGTAGAATATAGAATCGTGTGCTGATTCAGCCAGCCATAAACCTTATTAAACACCCCTTCTTCAATTGGAATGGGGATGTTGTCCATTACATCTGCGGCCTCCCCGGCAGCCTGTTTGTCTTTATGCTGTGACGGAAAACCTGCGAGCTGCTCCTTCGTACAGCCTACAGCAAATGTAATAAACAATAACAATAGCCACAAATAAAAAGCCTTATCCTTCATTATTCCAATACACCGCCTTTTAATTCAATGGCTTTGTTATTGCGGGAATTTTGCCTGTTGCTTATCCTCCAAAAATAAAAACCCCAATGGATTGTTTATGTATCTAACACCTATGTACGAATCACGTCATCATTAAGTTTCCATTTGATGATAAGTCGGCAAAATTCACCCTATATATTTGTCAATCAATCTCTAATTTTACTCATCAATGCGGCGAATCACAAGCATCCTTTTACATATTTTTATCGACAATTTTTGCATTTATTTTACATCTTTTTCAAATACACAAAAAAGACCTTCCTTTGCGGGTTTACATATATAAAGCCGCAAGAAAGATCCCCAGTGTATCTGCGTATATTTCATCAAATTGAGTAATCGGTAACGGATTGACTCCTTCCCCTAATTCAATCGTAAAACCAGGACAACGGAATTCCTGAATAAACCAATCTTTATACCCCGCATGGCTGTCAATGTATCGAACAGATCTATAGCCGCTGACCCGTGCAAATTCTGTAGCAAAAACAGCGGATTCCGGAGGCTCCAAGCCTTCATAGCCCCAATAGAATTCCTTGCCCTGCGTATGGAACGCCAGAACACGGTGAAATTGCTCTTTACGTGCTAAATTTGCCATGGCAATTGCCTCTGGTTCGGTAAGCGGGGCATCTCCCGGATAATCTTTAGAAGCCGGGGCCTTTGGTTCCTTTCTCTCCTTCTCTATTTCCCAATAAGCCGGGTATTGATTATTTAAATCAACCCCTCTAATATTGGCCTTCCATCCGCTAAAATCATTGCTGCCATTATTCATCTTGATGAGCTGCTCCCGTAATTCAGGAGGTGGTCCATTCAAAACCAAATCTACGCCATCAGGATTGACCATTGGCACAATCGACAAGCCAACAGATTGATACAAGGGAATCATCGATAAGCCGCGGACTGAGCTGCCATTCGTAAGAGCGAGCAGAAACGTATTTAAAAAGGACATTAAAATCGGCGTTGTAATCCATTCATTGGCATGAAAAGCAGCATCGAGATGTACCTTCTTTTTTCCTGTACCAATGCGAATTTCATAGAGCGGCTTTCCCTCGGCACTTTCCCCGATGGAACGAACGCGGATAAACGGAAAGTGTTCCTTTAATCGCTGAATATCCTTTGTAAGCCGGGTATAATCATAGTGAACCTTGCCGTTAACATCCGGTGCGATAATACGGTGCGGCAGTTGTATCCGTTGACCTATTATTAACCGATTGGGATTGATAAGCGGATTGACAAGAAGCAAGGCATCAACGGAAAGATTTCTTGCTGCAGCCAGCTTCCACAAGGAAACTCCCTTTTTGATTTGATAGGATACAGTGGAGAAGCCGGGAATTTGAATTTCCTGACCGACATTTAAGTCATTTGCATGAATGTCCGGATTTGATTGCAGGATTAAGCTCAAAGGGAGGAAAAACAACCGACTGTAGTACCATAAGGTATCGCCGCTGCGTACTCTGACCTTCATTTCTTCTCCTCCTTTCCATCACATCCATCATATGAAGGATAGAAAGGAAACATGCCTATTCCCGAAATCTACCAGCCATCACTTCCATCTGCTTCTGTGTGCAAAAAGGGCGATTTTACAAAGCTACAATTGTTTGATAAGCCATGCTGCGCCAATGACACCGGCATCATTGCCTAACTGGGCTAATGTGATTTCTGTTGCAGAGGCTGAAAAAGGAAAGACATGTTTGTCATATATACGTTTGACGGGATCATACAGTAAATCTCGTGCATTTGATACCCCACCGCCAATAATGATCTTTTCAGGATTTAACGTATTGGCTATATTTGCTAAGGCGATGCCGAGATAATGTGCTGCCTCTTCCACAACTTCCATCGCGGTACGATCTCCTGTTCGCGCCAAATCAAAAATCCCCTTCGCTGTCAGCACACCTGTTTCCTTCAAGAGGGAGGTCAGCTTATTTGATGAATCGCGCCTGGCCTCCACCCTTTCTGTAGCAAGCCGCACAATACCTGTTGCGGATGCAACCGTTTCAAGACAACCTGTTTTTCCGCAATTACAGCGCGCTCCATTCTCAGCAACAGAGGTAACATGACCGATTTCTCCAGCAGCACCTCTGCTTCCCTGAAGAATAGCTCCATTTATGATGACACCGCCGCCAATCCCTGTCCCAAGAGTAACGCAAACCAAATGGCTGGCTCCCATTCCTGCCCCTCTCCACATTTCTCCCAGTGCAGCGCAATTCGCATCATTATTAATCCTGACAGGCAGCCCGGAAGCTTGTTCAAGCAAAGACTTTGCCGGATACCGATCCGGCCATTCCAGATTCGGAATTTCATAGAAATATCCCTTCTCCGCCTGTACAGGACCAGGTGCACCGAGCCCGATTCCCGCAATAGAAGAAATTTTTAATCGATTGCTTCTTAGTAAGGCATAGATTGTATCGATGACCCGTCCGGATAAGAAGGAACCATCATCCTGAAAAGGTGTCGGGATATCCCTTTTCTCGATAATCTTGCCATCCTTTGTTAGCAGGGCGATCTTTGTCGATGTACCGCCAATATCGATGCCAATCAACCTTTTCTCTGCCATCGTGCTGCGCCCCCCTGCGGATTAATCTTGTTCTTCCTTCAGCAGACGTATTTCATGCCGTAATAATAAAATAGCAGACTGAAAATCACGAGTCTCCATTAATTGCGACTTATATAGTTCTTGAATCTCCATTTCCATCAACTGCAAATCGGCAATCCGATCCCCCGTGTAAATGATCGTTCCAAATCGTTTTAAATATTGTTGTATATCATAAATTGTATTGATCATCGTAACCCTCTTATTTCTTATAAACTTTTCTACGTTAGTATAATCTAAAAGAACCCTTCCCTCAAGAAGCGTTTTACCTGCGGGAGCATTTGCTCAATCAGAAAAAGGGACGGCAGCTACACCGAACTGTTCAGAAGGTTCGTCCCTGTGATCTTTTCAACAAAGGATAAATTCTTCCTGATGGTGACCAGTCAGCTTAATACAATCATTTTACTAAGTTTAAAAGAAGCAGGGCAATTTCCTGAATTAAATGCATTAATGAAACATATTCCCCAAAAGTAAATAGAAATATTAGAAAAATACTTTGAAAAAATGATTGAAAAAGGAAAAATAAAAAAAGTGGATCCTTCTACTGTCGCAACAAACTTAAGGTTTGATTTAAACATTCAACTATAGCGTAGTTCATTTCAGGAAAGACATTCAGAAGCATTGTTCTGTGAGTCATTCTATAATAGGAATGAATTTCAAGAGCTTCGGCTACAAGCTCCTATACGTTCTACAATACTATACGTATTTTCAGTTCCTTCACACTGCATTGATGCCCATCCTACTAGGAGACATCTAAAAAATATTGTTTGGCCATAATAAATAAACACCATATATTAGAACAGCCCCCAAAACGGCGAAAGACAACTGGACAAACGGACGCTTGTTCTTTGGCAAATGAACGATCCCAGCAGCGAGGAACCCTGCAAGCAATCCGCCGATGTGACCCGCATTATCAATGCCGGAAACGATAAAGCCAAACAACAAATTAATTCCCAGCACAATGATGATGTTCATTCCCATCGTCCGAAAAAACAACTTTGGATGAACCGTTCCAAAATAAAGCAGAGCACCGAACAATCCCATTATGGCACCGCTTGCTCCGGCTGAAATATCCGAACTAAACAGCAAGCTCGCCAACGATCCACCGATTCCGGCAAATAAGTACACGAAAAGAAAGCGGAGACTTCCATATATCCGTTCCACTAATACTCCAAGGAAGTATAAAGCCATTGAATTCATGGCTAAATGAAGCAAGCCGATATGAAGGAAAATAGGAGTAAGAAGTCTCCACCACTCCCCCGCAAGGATAAGAGAATTGACCTTTGCTCCAAATTGAATGAGAACAGATGTGTTCGTACTTCCTCCTGCCAGTTCCATCAGCAGGAACACAACCGATTGAAGTATCAAAAATAAATAGGTAAATAACGGCTTACCGTTTTCAAATATCGCCTTTTCTGTGTTAATTTTTTTCTTGGCCGCAGACAGTGCTGCCAGTTTTTCCTGTTCGATGTCATTCTCGCTGTAATCCTCTTTCCAATCCGTGAAAATCGTATCCTGAACATACTGTTCGAGCCTTTCTTTGCCAAACTGCCTCTCACAAATAAATGATGTTACCTTTGTTTTTCCGCTAGTGGGAAAAGAATAAGGTTTCTCGATGCGGAATTGATAATCATCGACAGGCGGATATGGCGTGATATATAGATTTAACACGTGGATTTCCCTCTTGTTCACCTGCTTGCGAATACTTTCGCCATTGACAGCCGTCATTTCAATATCCCGCTGCATCCAATTGCTCCAATCCAAATTATGAAGCAAAATTCGAATGACTTGTATCTCTCGATCTTCCAGCTTTTCCAACCAGATTTCTTTATGGCTTTTCGAAAGCTGAATAATCCGATATTCTCGCTTGCTGATAAAATAATGGGCAAGCCTCCAAAACAGAAATTCTTCCTGAAAACTCAAGTTTCCCCTTCCTTTCTGGCCACCTAGCTGTCTTATTATTTTTACTATAGGCAATTTCTGTTCATTCGTAAAGAAATAAGAAACAGAGATTCTCCGATGCTGCTATTCCACCTTCTTGTGTCTTCGTTCGCCCATATATTTTTCTTCTGACGAGAAGGCAGGTGGCACTTTACTCTACAGCCTAGTTGTTTACTTGTTAGCTCCACCAGTCCCTATCGTCACTGGCTTGGCTTTCACCAAATAGCAACGAACGGCTAGCTGGGCATGCAATAGAAAAAAGACCCCTTGATGCGGGTCCTTTAGCTTGTCAGGTATCAGGAAGCAGGAGAAGGATTTTTCGCAAACACAAGGTTCGTCATCCTGCTTTTTACCCCCGGAATATTCATAAGTGCCGTAACAAAAAATCGCCTGCTTATTGAATTTCCTAAGATTAAGTGAAGCAACCGGAAACGTTTTTGAAACAGAAAATAACCTCCAAGGCCTAATAAGATAAATGATAAGACTTTTGGCATCTCATATCCCTCCTAAGCTTAGTTTGAGCAAATGGATGCCATTTATCCAAAAAGGATGAAGCTTCTTTAGCAAATGGAAAACGCCAGCTGCTTACTTTTCAAAGACCGAAGACATCGTTTTTTTCAAAACAGATACGGAGTGGGAAAACTTTTCCTCTTCCGCTTCAGATAGGTTAACCTGTATCACTTCGCGGATCCCGTTGCGATTTACAATGGCTGGTACGCCGATATAAATATCACGATGACCGTATTCTCCATCTAAATATGCAGAAATGGTAAGGACTGAATTTTCATTATGCAGGATCGCCTTCGTTAAGCGCACCAAACCCATGGCTATCCCATAGAAGGTTGCTCCTTTCCGGTCAATAATTTGATAGGCAGCATCGCGAACATTTAAGAAAAGACTATCCAAATCATCCCAATTATACTTTTCACTTTTTCCAAGAATTGCCGATATCGGGCGTGTAGCAATATTCACACCGCTCCACACCGGCAATTCCGTATCGCCATGTTCCCCGATAATATAAGCATGTACGTTTCGGGTATCGACATCGAAATATTCACCTAGCAAGAAGCGGAAACGGGCTGTATCTAAAATCGTGCCGGAACCGATGACACGATGCTTCGGCAGACCGGAATATTTCCAAACAGCATATGTCAATATATCAACCGGATTTGTCGCCACAAGGAAAATCCCGTCAAACCCGTTTGCCATGATTTCAGTGACAATTCCCTTAAAGATTTTTCCGTTTTTTTCGACGAGTTCCAGTCGGGTTTCACCCGGTTTTTGTGCTGCACCGGCACAAATGACGACCAAATCAGCATCCTTACAATCTGAATAATCTCCAGACCAGATTCTTGTTCTTGCCGGTGAAAAGGGCAGACCATGATTCAGATCCATCGCATCCCCTTCAGCTTTTTTTTGATTAATGTCTATTAAAACGATTTCCTCTGTTATTCCTTGATTTAATAAAGCAAATACATAACTTGAGCCGACAGCGCCAGTTCCAATAAGCGCGACACGATTCACACGATCCTTCATAATGCGTTTCCTCCTCTGTCATATTCTCAAAGTTCATTTGTTATAACTGATGACTGTTCATCATGTATGAATCCCATTTACTCGCATTACTACTTTAGTAATATTCCCAGTAACAGGGACGATAATCCAGAAAGAAAATTAACGGTATCATTATTTAAAAAGGAAACCCCTTTAATTAAAGTGGTTTTTTGTCCGCAGTGTCGCTTTTTTTCCGTTTTCATGCCGCATTTCCGGCATTCATAACCTGCCTGAACAAAGGCTCCTAGCAACGTGTCAACCAAATTTCCAGTAAAACCAAGAATAAGAATAAAGAGGAATTGCTCTACACTTAAGCTGAATAGATAATATGCCGTAAATGCAATAAGAGAAGAACCAAGCACAGCAGCAACGGATCCTAGGAAACTAACAGCTCCAGAGGTTCCCCGATCCACCCGTTTAAAGGTCTTGATATAAAAAGGCTGCTTTCGGCTCATAGAACCCACTTCAGAGGCCCATGTATCCGAATTCGCGGCTGCATTACAAATACAAAAACCAATGAGCCAACGTGAGTCCCCAGTGGAATAATACAAGGCGCTGGCAATCGCAGCAAGACTACCGTTTGCGGCAACCTGCTGCCAATCACGGCGCGATCCTTTAACCAACATTTCCTCTGCTTTTCGTTTATTGGCACTTTTTATTTTCGACCAAAAGCTCGAACTTACAAAAAAAAGAGCTAAAATAAATAACCCCTTTAATCCCAGTCCCAAAACGGTTAAAAACCCGACAACAAAAGCGGCTACAGCTCCTGAAGCCGTCAACAGCCTAGCAGAGTACCCTAGAACCACCATTACAGCGATGAGCAGATAAATGAGGAGAGAACCGCTCATGAAAGGGCATAGCTCCCTTCATTTGTGATAATTTCTGTAACCGGAAGATCATGTCCTTCTACAGGGACAGATTTCACCATTTGTTCTGAAAAGGCAAGTGAAAGCGTACTACCTTGATAATCTTCCAGAAATCGATCATAGTAGCCGCCCCCTACTCCTAAGCGAAAGCCCTTTTTTGTAAAGGCGAGACCAGGGACAATTAGGAGATCAATCTCCTCCTTCGCAACGGATACCGTCTTTCCAACTATCGGCTCAAGCAACCCGAAATAAACGGATTCCAATTGGTCAAAACGCTGCAGCAATCGAAAATCCATCCGTTTCTCCTGAACAAGACATTTCGGAACCACTACCCGCTTTCCTTCTGCCCATGCCATACGAATAATCTGATAAGTATCCACCTCAGGAGGAATGGATATGGTAATCCCAATTGTGGATGCCGACTGCCACAACGGATTTTTATATAATCTTTGGGCAATTGTATAGGAATAATGTTCATATAATGGCTTTGATATTTGCTTTAATTTTTCTTTTATTTCTTTTCGCAAAAGAACCTTTTCATTCATTTTGTTCCCCTGCCTTCCTATGTACCATGTATTTTTACCTATATGATTCATTTAATGATGAAAGGGTTTTTATGCAACAAAAAAGCAGCAGAAAATTTCCGCCGCTTATTTTGTTTCACGATGTAAAGTTGCACGTTTTTCTCTTGGACAATATTTCTTAAATTCAAGACGATCTGGATTATTCCGTTTATTCTTTTTAGAAATATAGTTACGGTCTCCGCACTCAGTGCAAGCTAACGTAATATTCACACGCATGTTATTCCCTCCAAACCATGTAAAGAAAAGTTCGTTCATACGACTTTTCTATAGTACCATTTTTTAATCGAGAATGCTAGTAATGTTTTAAAAAAACTGCTTGAAATAGCATTTTAATCCCCCGCCCTGTATACTAATGAGATAAATGCCGTACAATTCTCTTCCGTTTTTCATATAGTCTGTCGTAAAATCCGAATGTCTTAGACTGCCACTTGTCAGCAGCTGTTTTGTTTTCTTTAAGTCGATTTAATCCGTTTTATGTCTTAGTCACTGTCCACTGTTATGTCGAACTCTGACAGGAACCATGCTACAATGAAGAAGTTCAGTGTAACAAATGAGGTGACAAAAATGGAAATGATATTGATTATTCTAATGCTCTTTGGAATCATCCTCTGGATATGCTCTTTTTTTCTGCATGATCCTTATAAGATGTTACAGGAAGACATCGACCAGCTCTTCATGCAACAGCTCGAAGAGATATACCTGATTAAAAAGAAACTGAAAGTACTGGAGGAGGAACTTCTCGTCAATGATATGAATGAATCACCTTCCTTCTATCAGTCGGAAAAATTTGCAGTCCATGATATTATCAAAAATCAGGTACTGGCATTAGCCCAGCAAGGAATTCCGCTTCAACAAATAGCCGAACAATCGTCGTTGCCCGCTTATGAGGTACAGGCTATTCTCGGAGAATTTACTAATAAAGAGTAGCATAACTAAGTTAATCATCGTAAACACATAGCAGAACCGTGGACAAGATACCTTAGTTCTTTCCGGTTCATATAAGAAGCGGGCTATCCCATAAAGTGTCAAGCATCCACAATTAACCTATATCTAATGAAGATTTAAATAGATAGAGGATTATGGTGCCTGATACCTTTGCTTATAGGATGGCCCCTTTTATAACAGAGCGATGCTATTCATTTAATTCGTAATGTCTGCCCTTTACTAAATAAAAAATATATTCAGCGATATTCGTAATGTGGTCTGCCGTCCGCTCTAAAAAGCGGCAGATAAACAGCATCTGCATCACCTGAGGCAAATTCTCTGGATGTTGCTTATTCAGTTCAAACAGTTCAGCAATCGTTTCACCATATAAGGCATCTACCTGATCATCCATATCCGCTACCTTCTTCGCCAATCTCAAATCTTCATTTATATAGGCCGTTAATACATCCCAAAGCATTTCGCCTGATATTTGATACATCCTGTTCAGCTTGGAAATTGTTTCTAGATGTGGTTCCTGCCCGATACGGATCGTTGATTTCGCAATATTCACCGCGAAATCCGCAATCCGTTCAACGTCGGTAGAAATCTTAATCGCCATCAATATTCTCCGCAAGTCAACGGCAACAGGCTGCTGTTTGGCAATCAATATCGTCGCAAAATCATTTAATTCCTCATACATTATATCCGCCTTTGCATCCCCGTCCATGACTCTTAAAGCGAGATCGGCATCATGATTTTCCAATGCCTCGATCGACTGTCCAAGTGCATCATAGGCAAATTTCACAAGACCTACTAATTTCTCTTGTAGTTGTTTTAATTCTTCTTCAAATGTTTCGCGCACTGTCATTGTTGTATCTCCTTTCACGTTGGACTATCTCCTCCCTGTTTATCTTTCTTATCTACTTTTATCCAAAACGTCCGGTAATATAGTCCTCTGTTCGTTTGTCCGATGGTGTGGAGAAAATCTTATTCGTTTCAGCAAACTCTACTACTTCCCCGTTTAAGAAAAAAGCGGTTTGATCGGAAATACGGGCAGCCTGCTGCATATTATGTGTAACGATAATAATGCTAAAATCCTTCTTTAATTCTTGAACAAGCTCTTCTACTTTTAATGTAGATATCGGATCAAGGGCAGAAGTTGGTTCATCCATTAGAATGACATCCGGCTCAATAGCAAGGCAGCGGGCAATGCAAAGGCGCTGCTGCTGTCCTCCGGAAAGACCAAACGCATTTTCCTTCAAACGATCCTTCACCTCATCCCAAATGGCTGCACCTCTTAGGCTTTTTTCCACGATTTCATCAAGAATCCTCTTATTACGGATCCCATGGATCTTTGGACCGTACGCAACATTTTCATAAATGGACTTGGGAAACGGATTTGGCTTTTGAAATACCATTCCGACATGTGTCCGTAAATCCTCTACTTTATAAGACCTATCGAGAATATTTCTCCCTCTATACAAAATATCTCCAGAGGTTCGAACGATTGGAATTAATTCAACCATTCTGTTTAACGTTTTTATATAGGTAGACTTTCCACAACCGGAAGGACCAATAATAGCTGTAACCTCATTTTCGAGTATTTGCATATTGATATTTTTTAAAGCGTGATCTTCCCCGTACCAAAGGTTCAATTCTTTTGTATCAAATACAACCTTTTTATTTAGCGTTTGATTTTTTCTCTCTGTAGCTTCATTTCCAGCAACCGTTAGGTTTACCTGTTCATTTTGTGTCAAAATTGCCATTTGAATACCCCTCCATTATCCATTAAAATCTTCTTTGAAATTTATTTCGAATCAGAATGGCTACCGAGTTCATAAAAAATAATAATACTAAGAGAACAATAATCGTCGCAGAAGCCAAACCTGCATATTCAGCTACTAATGCTGAATCAATTGTCCAATAATAGATCTGTAGCGGCAATACGGTAAATTTATCAAAAATACCCTCCGGAATTGGCATTAATAACGCTGGAATACCCAATACAGTCAATGGAGCCGTTTCCCCAATGGCACGTGATAGAGCCAAAATCACACCAGTCAAAATACCGGGAAGTGCCGCAGGTAATACAACTTTTTTGATTGTCTGCCATTTCGTCGCTCCCATTCCATAAGACGCCTCACGCAAATACGATGGTACAGCACGTATCGCTTCCTGCGAAGAAACAACGACTACCGGCAGGACCAGCAGTGCCATGGTCAACCCTCCGGCTAAAACGATATTACCAAGACCAAACAAACGGATAAAGACAGTCAACCCCAAAAGTCCAAATACAATAGAAGGAACACTTGCCAAATTGGAAATATTCGTTTGGATAAATGCCTGAAGCTTTCCTTTTTTCGCGTATTCCTCCAAATAGATTGCAGTTCCGACTCCTAAAATCAGGGTTAAAGGGGCAATGACGACCATCAGCCAGAAGGAACCGGCAATGGCTCCCAATATCCCTGCCCTTTCCGGATCAGTGGACAGGCGATTTGTCAGAAAATCAACGTCAAGCCAAGCAATCCCGTCGGAAAACACACGGTATATCAATACAACTAATACAACAAGCCCAATCAGTGTTGATAAAAAGAAAAGCGCCTTTGCCGCATTATTTAAGGCTATTCGTGAGCTCATTTTCTTTTCTAGCTGAGCATAATCGATATATTTCATGATTAATATTCCTCCCTGAACTTACGAGAGACAAATTGTGCAATGAGGTTCATAATCAAGGTAAAGACAAACAACGTCATCGCAACAGCATACAAGCTAAAATACAGGGTGGAACCTGCCGGCGCATCTCCGCCGGTGACTTCTACGATATATGCTGTCATCGTCTGCATCGATTGGGTAAGATCAAATGTGAAATTTTTGGAGCTTCCGCTTGCAATGGTTACAATCATTGTTTCGCCAATAGCACGTGAAATCCCTAAAACAAAGGAGGCGATAATTCCTGAAGTAGCTGCAGGAATCACGACCTTCCGTGTAACCTCTAGTTTTGTCGATCCCAAGGCCAGGGCTCCTTCTCTCATGGCATTCGGTACGGAACTCATGGCATCCTCAGAAAGGGAGGCGACCATCGGAATAATCATAATTCCCATGACTAATCCAGGGCTGAGAATATTTGTTGGTTCCAATCCAGGAATAAAGGATCTTAGTAAGGGCGTTACAAAGGTAAGGGCAAAAAAGCCATATACAATGGTCGGAATACCGGCAAGCAACTCCAAAATCGGTTTTAAAATTCTCCTTACTCTATCAGAGGCATACTCACTTAAATAAATGGCTGTCATGAGACCAATCGGAATCGCCACAATCATCGCAATGACTGTTGAAATGAACGTACCATTTATAAGAGGAAGAATTCCGAATTTTGCATGATCACCTAATGGTTTTAAGACCGTTCCGGTGAAAAACTCTACGAATGAGATATCTTTAAAGAATTCGATCGTTTCCATTAATAAAGTAAGGACAATTCCCAATGTAGTTAATACAGATACAATGGCAATGAATAAGAGCACCTTTGGCATTATATTCTCTGTGATAGTACCAATAGATATTGATTTTTTATTTTTTGCAATTAATTCTCTTACATTCATACTTCCAATCATTTCATCACTGTTTGTTGATTTCCCCAAAATGATAGACTCCTTTCATCCAAAGAACACACACACAAGAAGATGAGAAAATTCTTTTCTCATCTTCCTGCATTTCATGAACATTATTACTCAATTATTTTTTTAAGCCATTTAATGTATCAAGAGATGCCTGAACTTCTTCGTCTGTTAATGGAGCGAACCCAGTTTCTTTCGCTACATTCTGCGCATTTTCCATTGTATAAATCGCATAATCTAATACTTGTGGTTTTCCTTTTGCCATACCTTCATTGAGGTAAGTAAACACCGGGCGGGTAAATGCGGAATATGCATAATCCTCACCTTCACCGATTGTTTCTAAAGTGGGTTCAACTGCACCGTTGCCAAAGTCAATTTTCACGGCCTGTAGTTTGTCTTTATTACTTTCATAGTAGCCGTAACCAAAGAAGGCAATGGCGTTTTTGTCTTCAGACACAAGATTGACCAAAGTAGAATATTCCTGCTGCAAATTAACATCCTCTCTTAAATCCTGTTCTTCAAGAATTTTTTCCCAGAAGAATTCATACGTTCCATGGTTTTCGTTCGGACCCAGTACTTTGATAGGTTCGTTAGGGAATGAAGGATCTACATCTGACCAATTTTTCTTTTCCCCACTAGCAAGGAAGATTTCTTTTACTTGATCAGCAGTAAGTTCTTTGGCCCAGTCATTATCTTTATTGATAACAAAGGTTAGACCGTCAAGTGCCACTTTTAATTCTTGAACCTTAATATCTAATTTATCTGCTTCTGTTTGTTCCTCAGATTTAATTTCACGGGAAGCATCATTGAAATCTGTTCCATCTTCAACTAAGAACTTCTTAAATCCTGCAGAGGTTCCTGAGCGTCCAACCTCAACCGATACATTTTCATTTTCAGTCATATAGTTTTCAGCCATTTTGGCCATAAATGGAAATACTGTACCAGAACCATCTACGACTACGCTGCCCTCTAATTCAGCAGTTTTTTCTCCGTTATTTTCATTCCCTTTAGTATCTTCATCTGTACCGCCACAGGCTGCAGCGATTAGCAGGAAGGCTGCTAGGATGAGGAGTAGGCTTAGTCTTTTGAAACTTTTCATTTTCCTTAATTCCCCCTAAAAGTTAATTACTTGTCTCACAATATAGATTAAAGGTCATCTGTTAACGATGTTTTAATAGAATGTAAAGCTTTTGTAAACGAGAATGAATAATGTGTAAATTTGTCGAAATGCCTGTAATAAAGTGAAACTTCCATCAGTGGGGGTTTTCCGACGCACAAGACATGCTAGTGCAGGCGTTGCCACAAGAAGTGGCGCCCTTAGTCTGTGATTCCTTATTACGGGCTTTTACTTGCAGTTGATCCCCTACACTTCGTAAACTCAGAATCCTAAGGTGGGGGCCTTACTGCCAGTTAGTGTAGGATAAATTAAAGATTTTGGAGAAAATCTAATCGGCTTGTTTTTCAACTTTACTTCTAGCTTTCCTTTTATTTTGCACTAAAAAATCCTGCCCATACGATAGGCAGGATTTTTAACATTCCATTATTCATTTTCACTTTCTGTGTTCACAGTACCTGCCGCTTCTTCATCTACGGTACCTGCAGCACGGTTATTTTTTAAATCAAAATACGTATCCAGTACTCTGCGGCCGATTTTTAAGTTTGAGCGATTATCTGTTCCGCCTGTATAAGCCCACGGGACCATAACCGCCATCGCGATTTCTGGATTATTTGACGGTGCACATAGCCGACAAGACTAAGGTTCATCACTGGGGCCATACGATAATTTGTCAACGGACCGTCATAGAAAGCCTGAGCAGTTCCTGTCTTCCCGGCAGGAGAATAAGGCTTCCCACCAAAAAAGCTATACGCTGTCCCGCCTTGTTCCTGCATAACTTTTTTAAAGTCAAGTTGAACATTTTCAATCTAATTATCTTCTAAATACAAACGATTTAACACTTTAGGTTGAACCGATTGTATGATCGGTCCGAGAGGTTCTATGATCTAAAATTAATGGCTATTTTAAATGACGCATAATATTAGTATAATTAGTATACTTTTGTATACCTCACTTATTATTAGAGAATACTTTCAACTATTTGAAAAAGATGTTTTTATACCTTTCTTACCAAATTACACTATGAATACTAATATGTTTAGAAAAGGAAATTTTTCATGAGAATACATGTATAATAAGCTTTATAGCTATTATTTAAACAAAAAAAGAACAATTTATAAAAGATGTTACCAAAATATATGAAGTACTGCAGATACAAATGTTTCCAGAAAAAATTAAACAACCTAAGTCCAATTGAATATGGAACTAAGGCTGTTTAATAACTTTTAATAAATAGCCATCTTTACATAAATCTCTACTTGGCAGAACTAAGTACACAATAGCAAAGTCAACTATTAGGTACTTTAAAATTGATCTTTTTTAATACTATCGAATTTAAAGAATTAACTTTTCCAAATTTCAGAACATATTTATAGGCTAAAATTACAATAATGATTTACTAATAAATAATACCAAAACCTTATTAAACTAATTATTTATTGATAATATTTAATAAATACAGAGGGAAAGGCTCTCGTAGTACCCCCTACAGTTATTGTGGCCCCAACTGACGCAGTCACAGGGTTCCAATTGCGCGAATCAAAGTTACTTAGATAAAAATACTTTGTGGGAGTTCGATTTGAAAAATAACCTGAGTAATTTTCTTTACTGATTATACCATAACCATCACCTACATTAAACTGTGTATAATTCATTTGCGGGCAACTACCATTACTTTCTAAATAAGCATCAACAGTGGTAGCTGTACTTGAATAAGAATAATAATCCGTTACCGCTCTCACTTGACAACCTGAGTATCCACTTACACTCAACCAAGGACCATAGTTGGCTGCTTCAGCCTTACTTGAAACAGTAAAAAAACCTCCAATAATAGTTACAATGAACATGAACATAGCCAAAAAATTTTTTGTGAATTTCGACATAAAACCACTCCTTTTTAATTAAAAATACTTATTCTACCAAAAAAGTGGAATAGTTCCAATGAAAAAATTAATAATTTCAATAATATTATTTATTCGAACTTTCCAGATTTAAATCAACAAATAAGCTTTGATATAATTGGGAAGGCTGGTGATCCATTGCTGAGGTTGGCTTTTGATGAGTTTTTTGATTTTCTTGTTTGTCTTTTTTAGGCTATCTTCAATAAGTTCAATTAATTGCTGTAAGGCTACAGCCCAACCTTGTTCAAATACTTCGTCAAAAAGTTCATAAAAAAATACGCCTAATGTATCCTGTCCGTGTTGCAGCATTTCTGCCATGACAGGATGGTATAGCGGACAATTACAATGGTTGTGTGGCTAATCAGTAAATCATAAGACATCCCTTGAAATTCCTCTTGCAGACGTAATAGTGATTTTGTCGTTTTAAAAAGGTCTCAATATCCAAATGCATGCTATAGATCTGTACAATTTCCTGTTTAGAAAGAGTGCAATTGGTATTCAAAATCGAAATAAAAAGAATGAATAGCTTGCGATTCTCAGCACTTCACTTGAACACTGTTAGCCATCGTTATGTGAATGGATCACAAAATTCCTTTCTTGCTTTGTGAGGATTTCTTTGAACTCAGTATTGAGAAATTGAAAGGCATAAATGTAGCGCCGTCAGACCAACTAAAAGTGAGCATATAAAACTCTATAAAAATGTTTGGTTAAAGAAGAATGATCTGTACAATGAGCCCGTAGCTCCACTTTTTTATTCGATTTCGATTTCGATCATACATGGAATCGTCAAGATCAAAACTTTTGGTCGATTTTAATCGGTAAGAACACTGACTTTTTGAATGGTACTAGCACTATAAAAATGTTAATAAGCGACGCCAAGCAAACTCCTAATGATTTAGGGAACGATAAATAGTATCTTTAGATTCCCTTTCTTACTTTGTATTTGTAAGTGGGTAAACTAGCTTATATGATGAAAAATGAAACAAAAGACAAGTTTAAATAAATATGCAGCTGTATATCCTAATTACTTACTTTATAATACCGGTATTTCGTAAGTGTTTAGTCACTTCTAACTCACGGAATATCAAATTCACTATACCAAAGAATAAGGTATTTTTTGTATATGTTAAGCATTTTGTCAAGGAACATACCAAATAGTTGAAACAATATACAGGCTAAGTATTCCACTTACTTATTTAGGTGCAAATTTTGAGTTATTTAATATAAATAATTCAACAATATTATATCCCACATTCCGCACCTGGGAGGCAAACTACTGCCTTTTTTCCTATGTATATTTTTTTGAAAGGTAGTTCGTGTTTCTTCCCTTTTATCATCGACTTTATTCTTGTTTATTCTCTTTTTTTCGACATGTATCATCGATAGATCTCCCGTTTTTGCTTAATTCACTACTTTTTCTTCTTCGTTCGACAAATAGATAGAAAGATTATAGCCTGCTCACCGATGTTATCCGGAAGGTAGCGTAGCGTCTGTCTGTTTTGCCGGATGTAAATGATCTTAATTTCTTGGAGCTCTTTTAGTAATACTTGTCCTGTAGGTCGGAAAAGCTTGCGATTCCCAGCTAAAACTAGAGGCTCTTCTTCCTGCTTCATGTTTTCTCTTACCCGATGTTCAAGAATCCCGTAAATTAAGAGTGCCATGATAAAGACGATTCCTAATGCTTCAATCCGGCTCGGTTTTTTTAAGAAGAAGCCATCAATCATTTGGGAGCTTTTTAAAAGTCGAAACCGTGTTTCGGCTGCTTCTTGCCCTTTGTAGGTCTGGAGGACGTCTAAATCAGATATCTCTTCTTTATCTAGTTTATCGGTGATCAAGATAAACGTGCTCATTTTACGTTTCTTTTCTTCAATCGCTTCTCCGTTTTCCTTCAGGTATTGAAGATAGGAGCGATACACCGTAATAACGGTTGGGGTTTCTCCTTTTTTGGGTCGCCCTCTATTTGTTCGTTTTTCCATTTGTTCTTCGTTGAATCGTGCATGAATAGTGAAAGTAATGACTTTTATGGGCATTTTGAAACGCTTCCCAGGCTTCTTCGGCATCGCTTTCACAGTGATAGGTGGTCTTTTCAAATTTCTCAATCGCTTTTTCGAGTAACGTCTGTTCTTTTCTCAAGTTACGTTGGAGGGTTTGCCCTTTTTGTTCATTCAATTTGTCAGAATAGACCACAACGAAACTATAGGGATATTCATCCAAATTCTCAGTAAAGGACTGGATCCTATAGGAAGCCGCCTTTTTTTCGGCTTTAACTGTCCGACTTCTTGCCATTCTCCATTTCAAGCTTTTTCTTTTAATTCATGACTTAATTTGAAGGTTCCGGGAAGCCGTGAATTAAAGTAGAGATCTCCTCTTATTTCACGTAAATTATCCGTTGTAATCAGGGCCGAATCAGCTTGATAAATCAGTTGATCCCATTCTTCTTTGGAAAGCACCTCACGAAGCTTTTGAATGAATGTGGAATTCCAGCTCTTATCGTCGGTATTTCCGTTTTCTATATTCACTAAGACAGGGATTCGTTCGGGTGTAACGCTCATACCAAGAACCATTTGTTTTAAATCGGGGCGGTGCGGTTTACTGTACCCGTAAGTGATGTCTAGTTCCTCCGTTGTCTCTTCTGAGGCATCGTTTGTTTTCTTATATTCCCCATAGACTGAATAGGAGGTCGTATCATTATGAAGCCTGCCCAGTGGGAATCCAAGCTTACGACAAGTAAAGACGGATAACGTCGAATAGACCTTCCATGGGGTGGCCTCATGCAAGGCATCGAGTGCACACCCTATAGAATACTCGTTTAAATCCTCCGCTTTTACATGAGACCCAAACAACATCTCCACATCTTGTTCTTTAAAAAAGTGATGAATATGGTAAAGGAGTTCCCGATCACAAAGAATATTGATGACTAAAGCTTTTATTCGAGTGCCTGGTGATGGATGACATCGATCTTTGTCCCAGACAAGTTGTTCATTGATGGTTTCTTCGAAGCCGATTTCATCGCAGATCGCCAAAATTAACTGCGACGGTCCAGAAGAAAGGGTTAAGATTTGATCCGTTTGTTTCATCAAATTCCTCCTCGCTTTTTCATTCATTAAGAATGGTTTCGAGAAAAGAAAGAAAAAACCTGCATTAAATTCAATTTTTTTGACTTAGGACCTGCGGAATATGGGTTATATGATTGAATATTTATTTCACATCGTGTTTCAATTATTAACAAGACTCTTCCAAAAATAAAACTTCATAACAAAACATAATCGGAGAAAGCCAAAGAACCATCTCCCAACCAATTACTCATGAATTATTGGAAGCTAAAAATGGAAAAGAAGAATAGACTCCTTTTCCATTTTGCAAATAGTCCCTTTATGAGAGTTTTCTGCAAGAAGAACTTTAACGAAGTTTCGTTCGCATCATTAGAAATCAAACGTTTAAGCCGGACAAACAGAGTAGAGCAATAGTTACGTAAAATCAATAGGATGTAGATCGTAGTGTAACAAAGAGTCTTAAACTAACAGCATTGGTTAGTTAATTTCATTCCTACCTATCCATATAATCTATGCATTTTATTATTGTTCGACTTCTTCACTCTTCGCCATATCCGGATTTTCAGTTGTTCCATTTTCACGCTGAGTTTTTAAATCAAAATACGCAGTCATTACTCTTCTACCAATTTCTAAGTTTGCATGATTGTCTACCGCACCTGTGTACGCCCACGGAACAAGAACCGCCATAGCAATTTCCGGGTTATCCGACGGGGCGTATCCGACAAGGCTTAGGTTCATGACCGGAGCCATGCGGGAGCTGGTCAACGGACCGTCATAAAAGGCCTCTGCTGTTCCGGTTTTCCCGGCCGGAGAATACCCTGCATTACCAAAGAAGCCATAGGCTGTACCGCCTGATTCCTGCATGACTTTTGTAAAACCGAGCTGTACCCGTTCCAGCCAGCCCTTCTCTAAATCTAATCGATTCAATACCTTCGGCTGAATTTCCGCTACAATCGGACCGAGCTTATTATCCAGCTGCGGTTCGCGTATTTCCTTGACCATATGCGGTTCCATGCGGCTGCCTCCATTGGCGATTGTGGAGACATACTGGGCCAGTTGCAGCGTCGAATACGTATCAAACTGGCCAATCGCAAGGTCAAGCATTGACCCTAGATAGACTATTTTCCCCTTTGCCCCTGTCTGTTCATTCGGCAAATCAATTCCCGTCCGCACACCGAGGCCAAACTGGGCAAAATGCTGACGGAACGTATCAAAGCCTTCCTTCTTCAACGGCAGGGAACCACCCGGGATGTACCGGCCGCCGCCGATCTTGATGGCCGTATTGAACATATAGACGTTTGACGATACCTTTAACGCATTAATATCATTGATCGGGCCGAAATTTTTCCAGGAAGATTTCTTCGGTGTATCGGCAATAATCATTGGCGCATCATTGAATACGGTTTTCGGCGTAATCGCCCCCGTCTGATAGCCGGTCAGAATCGTCGCGCCCTTAACAGCTGAACCGACACTATACGTAGTCGTAAAAGTACCAAGGGCATCATCCTGCATTTCAGTCTTTCCTGTTTCGCTGTTTCTGACAAGCCGTTTGCCGGCCAATGCTTTTATTTCTCCGGTATTCGGGTCCATCAGCACCACATAGGCGCGATCCAAGAGCCCTGTTCCCGGATACTGTTTCGCTTTCGAAAGCTCTTCTTGAATGATCTGTTCAACAGCTACCTGGAGATCCATATCCATGCTCAGAATCAGATCTTTTCCCCGTTTGCCTTCCGCAATCGTTTCACTGCTGATGATGTTGCCGGCCTTATCAGTTTTATTCTTGACCTTGGCCTTTTGACCGTGGAGGACATCTTCATATTGCTTTTCTAAATAGCTCGTTCCGACCCGATCGTTGCGGCTGTATCCCTTTGATAAGTAATTGTCGATTTCCTCTGCGGGAAGCCCCTTATCCGAGGTCGTCACCCCGCCAAGCACC
>NZ_CAMLDX010000056.1 GCF_946478885.1 uncultured Bacillus sp.
ACAGTGAATTTTTTCTGGAGCTAGAAAAATTGAACTTATGATTTACTAAATTACTTAGAAGGAATTACATTTATCACGCGTCGAATATTTAAATTAACTTGAATGGACGGTGATAGGTTATGAAATCCAATATAGAAAAATTGCAAGAAGTTGAAAATAGACTAAAGCATGAGAAAGAACGACGCATGTATGAACGATATTAAACGATTCGTTTGCATCTGATGGGGAATTCCAGCAATCAAATCGCGGTCATTCTCGGCAGAACGGGCAAAACCATTCGATCGGATATCCGTTCCTATCAAGAACAGGGATTAGCAGGTCTTGCCATGAAGTTCTCAACAGGAAAACCGCCTCGGTGAAATCGTTTGGCAGAAAGAAGAACAATGTACGGCGGAAGAGTTCCTTGCATTCCTTAGAAGCCTATCCGACCGGAAACATTGTAATGATCTTGGACAATGCGAGGATTCACCATGCAAAAATGCCTGAACCCTTCCTTAAGGAAATGAAGGGGAGACTGCCATTTATATTTTTGCCACCATACAGCCCTCAACTCAATGTTATGGAGGGACTTTGGAAAGGGTTGAACTTCGATGTGATCAACCATGTTTTCTACCATACGGTGGCTGATATTCGAAAAAATGTCCATGCTTTTATGGAGAATATGATGCTTGAACCTATAAAAGTCATTGAATGGCTTTGTGTAAGAATGGAGTAAAGTGCCATTCAAGAAAATCTTTAGTTCAACTTATATAGATAAATATATATAAAGAAAGCGTTTCCTTCACAGGCGGTTCTATTTAAGTCCATACGATTAATACAATAGATCAGAGGATACAAGTAGCCATGTTAAAGGAGGAAACGCGTATGAGACAAAAACCATGGCTTAAGCATTACCCTGAGGAAATTCCTTGTCAATTAACCTATCCCAATGATCTGATTCATCACTTTTTAATCAATACGGCAGCTGAGTTCCCGGACCAAACAGCGATTCATTTTTTAGGCAGGGAATTCAGCTTTCGCTATGTCAATGATGCAGCTGAGAAGCTTGCCGGCTATTTGCAGGAAATAGGCATCGAAAAAGGAGATCGTGTAGCGATTATGCTGCCAAACACCCCTCAGGCTGTTATCAGCTTTTATGGCGTCTTGCTGGCGGGCGGAATTGTGGTGCAAACAAATCCGCTTTATACTGAACGTGAATTGGAATATCAAATGAAGGATTCCGGAGCTAAGGTGATTATTACGCTGGACATTTTATTCCCAAAGGCTGTAAAAGTAAAAGAATATACGAATCTGCAGCATATCATTGTGACCGCAATTAAAGACTTTCTCCCCTTCCCAAAAAATATCATCTACCCATTCATTCAAAAAAAACAATATGGAATCGCCGTAAATGTTGTCCATGAGGGACAGATTCATTTATTAAGCGAGATCTTCAGGCAGCCAAAAAGAACCGTTATTCCATACGAGCAAAATCCTGAAAAGACAATAGCCCTGATCCAATATACTGGTGGCACGACTGGGTTTCCTAAAGGCGTCATGCTTACCCATAAAAATCTCGTTGTGAATACTCTTATGTGTACCACATGGTTGTACAAATATAAACGTGGTGAAGAAATTGTATTGGGGGTCATTCCTTTTTTCCACGTTTATGGTTTAACGACCGTTATGATTTTAGCGATTATGCAGGGGTATAAAATGGTGCTGTTGCCGAAATTTGAAGTGAAAACGACCTTAAAGACGATTCATCAGCAGCGACCGACGTTATTTCCCGGTGCGCCGACCATGTATATTGGACTGCTGAATGCTTCGGATTTGCATAAATACGATATATCCTCAATTGATGCATGTCTAAGCGGATCGGCACCGCTTCCAACCGAAGTACAGGATAGATTTGAACAGACAACAGGAGGGAAGCTTGTTGAAGGCTACGGATTAACTGAAACGTCCCCGATCACCCATGTTAATTTTCTATGGGATCGCCCCAGGGTAAAAGGAAGTATCGGAGTGCCGCTGCCAGATACAGATGCCGTCATCCTTTCATTGGAAAATGGTGAAATTCTTCCTCCCGGTGAATTAGGAGAAATTGCTGTGAAAGGTCCGCAGGTCATGAAAGGCTATTGGGATCGCCCTGATGAAACAGAGCAAGCCTTTAAAGACGGCTGGCTCCTGACAGGCGATCTCGGTTATATGGATCAGGAAGGGTATTTTTTCGTGATCGATCGCAAAAAAGACATCATTATTGCTGGAGGATTTAATGTGTATCCTCGTGAGATTGAAGAAGTATTTTACGAGCATCCTGCTGTTAAAGAAGTGGTTGTCGCCGGTATTCCGGATCCATACAGGGGGGAAACGGTCAAGGCCTATGTTGTTTTAAAAGAGGGAACAACGGTGAAGAAAGCAGAATTGAATGAATTCGCCAGAAGAAATCTAGCGGCTTATAAAGTTCCGCGAAAATATGAGTTTCGTGAAGAGTTACCAAAGACGGCAGTAGGAAAAATATTGCGGAGAATTTTAGTTGAGGAGGAAAAAGGAAAGGATGGGGAAGGAAATTGAACCCACCGCTGCTGGCTTATCAAGTCCTAGGCTCGGATACAAAAATTCCAAGTGAAAACCTGCCGAATTGAATAATCTTATAAAATTTTCAAAATAATTTATCAGAAAAATAAAAATAATGGAGGAAAATGAAGAACAATAGAGAATTTAATTAGATAGATACGAAAGAATACTTTACTCAAGGAGGGGGAACAGATGGAATTTTTGAAATGGATGCAAGAGGATAGGATTGCGATTATCCAGATTTCAAGTCCACCAGCAAATGCCTTATCTTCAAGTCTGCTTCGAAATTTGTCAGAGGTATTTGATGAAATTGAACAAAATGACGAAATAAGAGTGGTGCTTATACATGGAGAGGGCCGGTTTTTTTCAGCAGGAGCAGATATTAAAGAGTTCACCGAGACAGAACCGGGAGAAGACTTTGTAAAGATGGCAAAATATGGTCAGAACCTGTTTGAAAGAATCGAATCATTTTCCAAGCCTGTTATTGCTGCGATCCACGGTGCTGCACTTGGAGGAGGCCTCGAATTGGCAATGGCCTGCCATTTTCGACTTGTAACAGAGGGGGCAAAGTTGGGTCTTCCTGAACTATCGCTCGGTTTAATCCCAGGATTCGCTGGTACGCAACGATTACCGCGTTATGTCGGTACTGCCAGAGCTGCGGAGATGCTGTTTACCAGCAAACCTGTGACAGGTGTTGAAGCTGTTCAGTACGGACTAGCCAATCATGCATATAAGGAAGAAGAACTTCTGGAAAATGCGAAAAAAATGGCCAAAGAAATTGCTAAAAAAAGTCCTGTAGCGCTCAGAGCAGCGATTAAATTATTAAATGCCGCTAAAACTGAAGAACATTATCAGGCAGTTAAGAAGGAAGCAAGGTTATTTGGCAAGATTTCGGAATCAAAGGATAGTGCTGAAGGAATTTCGGCTTTTATAGAAAAAAGGGAACCAGCCTTTACAGGAAAGTAGGAAGAATATTGGGTTACATAAATTCCTACTAAAATACTATATTTAAAATTCTAAAAATTTAGAGATATTAATATTTTTGGAATACAATTATAATTGGAAGAGTAAGTAGCTATTTTTGAAGGAGGTAAAGTGATGAATATTTTTGTGCTATTAAAAAGAACGTTTGATACAGAAGAAAAGATCAGTTTATCCGCTGGGAAAATTAACGAAGACGGTACGGAATTTATCATCAATCCATATGATGAATATGCAGTTGAAGAAGCACTGCAGATCAGGGATGCACATGGCGGAGAAGTTACCATTGTTTCCGTCGGAACGGATGAATCTGAAACACAAATTCGCACAGCACTGGCTATGGGAGCCGATAAAGCCGTGCTTATCAATATTGAAGATGATATTGAAGCTGGCGATCAATTCACAACAGCAAAGGTTATTTCGGAGTATCTTAAGGATAAGCAGGTCGATATCATCCTTGCAGGAAATGTAGCCATTGACGGTGGCTCAGGACAAGTTGGTCCAAGGGTTGCTGAACTACTCGGAATAAATTATATTACAACCATTACCAAAATAGAGATTGACGGAACGAAGGCAACTGTTGTCCGTGATGTTGAAGGGGATTCCGAAGTGATTGAAACAAGCCTTCCATTGCTTGTAACTGCGCAGCAGGGATTAAATGAGCCCCGCTATCCATCTTTGCCGGGAATTATGAAAGCAAAGAAGAAACCTTTGGAAGAACTGGAATTGGATGACCTTGACCTAGATGAAGATGATGCAGAGGCTAAAACAAAGACAATTGAAATTTTCCTTCCTCCTAAAAAGGAAGCAGGCCGCGTTTTGTCTGGTGAATTAGATGCCCAGGTAAAGGAACTTGTACAGCTGCTTCACACGGAAGCAAAAGTGATCTGATCATAAAGAGGTATAAAATGTAGGAGGTATTGATAACGATGGCGAAAAAAATAGTAGTGCTTGGAGAAGTTCGTGATAATTCCTTACGTAATGTATCCTTTGAGGCAATCGGTGCAGCGAAAACAATTGCAGATGGCGGTGAAATCATCGGGCTGTTAATTGGACAATCTGTAAGCGTTTTAGCCAATGAGATGATTTATTACGGTGCTGACCGTGTAATTACAGTGGAAGATGAGAAATTGAAGCAATATACACCCGATGGATATGCTCAGGCAATTCAAGCTGTTATAAATGATGTCGAGCCTGATGGCATTATTTTAGGACATACCGCGATGGGAAAGGATATCTCACCTAAGCTGGCAGCAAGATTGAACTCAGGTTTAATTTCTGATGTGACATCCGTTGAAGCAACAGGGGAAAATATTATATTTACAAGACCGATTTATTCCGGAAAAGCATTTGAAAAGAAAATTGTGACGGATGGTTTGATTTTTGCCACAATCCGCCCGAATAATATTGCCCCGCTTGAGAAAGACGTGTCCCGCACAGGAGAAGTTTTTGCATTATCCGTTGAAATACAGACTTTGCGTTCGGTGATTAAAGATGTGGTAAGGAAAGCTAGTGAAGGTGTAGATCTATCTGAAGCAAAGGTGATCGTTTCCGGAGGTCGCGGAGTGAAAAGCACAGACGGTTTCCAATTATTAAAGGAATTAGCAAATGTGTTAGGCGGCGCAGTCGGAGCTTCGCGCGGAGCATGCGATGCTGATTATTGCGATTACTCTCTGCAAATCGGTCAGACAGGTAAAGTAGTTACACCAGATTTATACATTGCATGCGGAATTTCCGGAGCAATCCAGCATCTGGCCGGAATGTCAAACTCTAAGGTCATTGTGGCGATAAATAAAGATCCGGAAGCTAATATCTTTAATGTTGCAGACTATGGTATTGTCGGAGATCTTTTTGAAGTGGTACCAATATTAACCGAGGAATTAAAAAAATTAGTAATTAATGCATAATCCGTTTGGTAAATAAAAATTTCTGGATTGAATAAAGGAATTGAAACGGCCGGTCGACCTGATACGTCTAGCCCCGAATTACAACATCAGAGTAGAAAGCACGAAAAGTGCCGGCGGCCGGCAAATACATACGCATCTTGAGCGTACGCTCATTTTTGGAAAGAATATTTCTGCTTATTCAGAGAAAAAATATGCTGTGAAACAAATTATTAGCATGTAAGTTAAAACGATGATATACTTTCGTTATAATTTAGAGTTATTTGAGGAGGCAGTAAAATGGCAATTGTACACGCAACAGATGCAACGTTTGCAGCGGAAACAGGTTCCGGCTTAGTGCTGGTTGATTTTTGGGCACCATGGTGCGGACCTTGTAAAATGATCGCTCCAGTTTTAGAGGATTTGGATTCTGAAATCGGAGATAAAATGAAAATTGTAAAAGTAGATGTGGATGAAAATCAAGAGTCTGCTGCAAAATTTGGCGTGATGAGCATTCCTACTTTAATCGTATTAAAAGATGGAGAACTGGTAGATAAAGTTGTCGGCTTCCAGCCAAAAGAAGCTCTTGCGGAACGCCTTGAAAAACAATTTTAAATACAAATTTTTTGATAGTGCTGTCCTATAAGGTGTCAGGTATTCACAATTTATCTATATCCCATGCAGATTGATGCAGAGTGATACTAGATACTGTATTGTGGTGCCTGACACCTTTGCTTTTGAGTCAGCTCTTTCTTTATGTCCGCATGTCTTTCTTTCGCAATTTACTCTTGCCCAATCCCCTTAAACACCTCTATTATGTATGATGGAAGCTTAGTGAAAGGAGGAAATCTCCGCGTGAATGAAATGATAAAATATAAACTCTCCCTGCTCCCGGATCAGCCTGGATGCTATTTAATGAAGGATAGGCAGGGAACGATTATTTATGTTGGAAAAGCAAAAATCCTGAAAAATCGTGTCCGTTCCTACTTTACTGGTTCACATGACGGAAAAACCTTAAGACTCGTCAATGAAATTGAGGACTTTGAATATATTGTTACTTCTTCCGAAATCGAATCTCTGATTTTGGAAATGAACCTGATTAAAAAGCATGATCCAAAATATAATGTGATGCTGAAGGATGACAAAAGCTATCCATTTATTAAATTGACGGCAGAAAGACATCCAAGATTGCTCACTACCCGTAAAGTAAAAAAAGATAAAGGAAAGTATTTTGGCCCGTATCCGAATGTTCATTCAGCCAACGAAACAAAAAAACTGCTTGATCGTATTTATCCATTGCGAAAATGCTCAACATTGCCGGATCGTGTCTGTCTTTATTATCATTTGGATCAATGTCTTGCCCCTTGTGTCAATGAGGTTAAGGAAGAGGATTATAAAACAATAGTGGAGGAAATTACTCGATTTCTAAATGGCGGGTACGAGGACATAAAAAAAGACTTAACAAAAAAGATGACAGAGGCGGCAGAAGTACTTGACTTCGAGCGTGCTAAAGAATACAGAGACGGAATCGCCCATATTGAGGCGACCATGGAAAAGCAGAAAATGTCTACGACAGATTTTACAGATCGTGATGTATTCGGTTATGCCTATGATAAAGGCTGGATGTGCGTGCAGGTCTTTTTTATCAGACAGGGTAAATTAATTGAACGGGATGTTTCAATATTCCCGCTTTATCATGAACCTGAAGAGGAAATGCTGACCTATTTGGGACAGTTTTATACAAAGACCAATCATTTTAAACCGAAGGAAATCCTGCTTCCTGAACCGGTTTCATCCAAGATGGCAGAAGAATTATTACAGGTAAAGGTATTAAAACCGAAAAGGGGGCAAAAGAAGGAACTAATGCAGTTAGCTTGTAAAAATGCAAAAATTGCATTATCTGAGAAATTCTCCCTTATTGAGCGTGATGAAGAACGTACCATTAAGGCGATAGAGCGCTTAGGGGAAGAAATGGGCATCTATACGCCGCATCGAATAGAGGCGTTTGATAACTCAAATATACAGGGAACGGACCCGGTTTCTGCTATGGTAGTATTTATCGACGGAAAGCCGGAAAAAAGGGAATACCGGAAATATAAAATCAAGACTGTCACAGGACCGGACGATTATGAATCAATGCGTGAAGTAGTTCGCAGAAGATATACCCGTGTATTAAAAGAAAATCTTCCATTACCGGATTTACTGATCATCGATGGAGGAAAAGGACATATTGAAGCGGTAAGGGACGTCTTGGAGAATGAATTAGGACTTGAGCTCCCTATTTCGGGATTGGTGAAGGATGATAAGCATAGGACTTCACAACTGCTATTCGGAAATCCTTTAGAGATTGTCCCTCTGGAAAGAAACAGCCAGGAATTTTACTTGCTTCAAAGAGTACAGGACGAAGTTCACCGCTTTGCAATCAGTTTTCACCGCCAGTTGCGAGGCAAAAATGCCTTTCATTCTCTGCTTGATGGAGTCCCTGGAATAGGAGAGAAACGCAAAAGACAGCTGTTAAAGAAATTTGGTTCTGTAAAAAAAATAAAAGCAGCCGCCTTGAATGACCTTACAGCTGCCGGAATTCCACAAAATGCTGCTAGAGCACTGTTGGAAAAACTGCATGATGATCATCCAAATAGCAACGATACATGATTCATGATCCCGAAAAAATAATTAAAACTTCCATCAGAACAGGGATTTTTCTCCGATGGAAGTTTTTCCTTAGTTTGCAGGATCCTTTTTATCCCATTTAACAGTGAAGCGCACTTTGCCTCCTCGTTTTCGCGGATGTTCAAACGACTCTGCGATCAATTCCTTTTGATTTTCAATTTGCTGCGCGATAAAGCCGGCTTCTAATTGGAAATGATGGACGCCTTTGCTTTGCAACCGGTCTGTGATCAACTGGCTGGATAATTCTAATTCCAGTTCCTGGTTTTTCTCTTGCAGAACATTTAAATGTCCCCATCCTGCTTTTTCAAAGAAATCCTCCACTGCAGTAAAATCCTCTAATGGAAATTTTCGCGCTAGCTGCTTTCCCGCCCAATACAAAATTTCAGGTGATTCGGGTCCTAAAATTTCAGGCAGAAGGATTTCTCTTATCAATTCATATCCAAATGCAGGAACGGTTACAGACTCTGTTTCCTGTTTTAATTCTTCAGCAGTATTTTTACTCACTCTTCTCCCCTCTTTCTATGACTCTATTATATACAATGATGACTTTTTTACGCATTTATTTATGGAAAAAAGATATACAAAAGGAGAGGAAATTTTTACTATTTTAGTATATTGCGTAATTTGTCAAAGCAACACGGAATGAAAAAGCAGCCCTATCAGCAATATAATTGGTATTTTTGAAAAATTTTCGCTATATAAATAATTTTTGCAATCGTTCCTTGACGGTATAAAAAGTAGAGAGTACAATTAAATTGTCACACAATTGTAAGAATTTTTGCCAATTATTTTCCATTCTTTTTTCGAGTGAACGCTCAGTTGTTATGGAGAGTAATACATATTTTAAGCATAAAAATCATTAGGAGGGGTTAATTTAATGGCTGGTAATCGAGAATTTTTCAATCGCAGATTGCATTCGTTACTTGGTGTGATACCTGTAGGCTTGTTCATTACAGTACACCTTGTTGTGAATCATTTTGCCACAGTGGGAGAGGAGGCATATAACAAAGCAACTGGGTTTATGGGCAATCTTCCATTCTTATTATTCTTAGAAGTCTTTGTTATTTATCTGCCTTTATTGTTCCATGCAATCTATGGACTTTATATTGCGTTCACAGCACAAAATAATGTAAGCAGATTCAATACATTCCGTAACTGGATGTTTGTTCTTCAGCGTATTACAGGTGTGATCACTCTCATTTTTGTGGCTTGGCATGTATGGCAAACAAGAATTCAGGCTGCATTTGGCCAGGAAGTAAATTTTGATATGATGGCAGATATTGTAGATAATCCGTTTATGCTTTGGTTCTATATCATCTGTATTGTGTCAGTTGTGTTCCATTTTGCTAATGGCCTTTGGTCATTTTTTGTCAGCTGGGGTATAACAATGACACCACGCTCACAACAAGTTTCAACATATATAACAATGGTATTCTTTGTTTTGCTATCAATTGTGGGAATTCGTGCAATTTTAGCATTCGTATAATAGATTACTAGTTGAGCAGATAGGTAATGGTTTATGGAATTTGTGTTGTAAGATGGATTGGAGGAGTGAGTCACGAATGGCAAAAGGAAAAGTTATTATAGTCGGCGGAGGTCTTGCCGGACTAATGGCGACAATAAAAGTAGCAGAATCAGGTACTCCTGTAGAGTTATTCTCGCTTGTACCGGTAAAACGCTCTCACTCTGTTTGTGCCCAAGGTGGTATTAATGGAGCAGTAAATACAAAAGGTGAAGGAGACTCTCCGTGGATACACTTTGATGATACCGTTTACGGAGGAGACTTTTTAGCAAACCAGCCTCCAGTAAAGGCAATGTGCGACGCGGCACCAGGAATTATTCACTTGTTTGACCGGATGGGTGTTATGTTTAACCGGACTCCGGAAGGTTTATTGGATTTTCGTCGTTTCGGCGGAACACAACATCACAGAACGGCTTTCGCCGGAGCGACTACAGGTCAGCAATTGCTGTATGCCTTGGACGAGCAGGTTAGAAGCCATGAAGTAGCAGGCTTGGTTAGCAAATATGAGGGTTGGGAATTATTACAGATTGTTTTAGATGACGAGCAAGTATGTAAGGGGATTGTCGCTCAGGATTTAAAAACAATGGAAATCAAAGCGTTTTCTGCCGATGCTGTTATTTTAGCGACTGGCGGACCTGGAATTATCTTTGGTAAATCAACGAACTCTGTCATCAACACTGGTTCAGCTGCAGCTATTGCTTATCAGCAAGGAGTATATTACGCAAATGGGGAAATGATTCAAATTCACCCTACAGCTATTCCTGGGGATGATAAGCTTCGTTTAATGAGTGAATCTGCCCGCGGTGAAGGCGGAAGGATTTGGACATATAAAGATGGGAAGCCTTGGTATTTCCTTGAGGAAAAATATCCTGCATACGGAAACCTTGTACCAAGGGATATTGCAACGCGTGAAATTTTCGATGTCTGTATAAACCAAAAACTTGGTATCAATGGCGAAAATATGGTCTATCTAGATCTTTCCCATAAGGATCCACATGAACTGGATATTAAATTAGGAGGTATCATTGAAATTTATGAGAAATTCACTGGTGAAGACCCTCATAAGATTCCAATGAAGATTTTCCCTGCCGTTCATTATTCAATGGGTGGTATGTGGGTTGATTATGATCAAATGACAAACATTAAAGGTTTGTTTGCTGCCGGTGAATGTGATTATTCACAGCACGGTGCGAACCGTTTAGGTGCAAACTCGCTGTTATCCGCTATCTATGGCGGTATGGTAACAGGACCAAATGTTGTGAAATATATTGAAGGTCTTGACAAAGGATCTGATGCCATTTCTTCAACTCTTTATGACGGCTATGTTGAACAGGAAAAACAAAAATGGAATAATATTATGTCCATGAATGGAACGGAAAACGCTTATGTTCTTCATAAGGAATTGGGAGAATGGATGACGAAAAACGTGACGGTTGTTCGCTATAACGATAATCTGTTGAAGACAGATGAGAAAATTCAAGAGCTGTTAGAGCGTTATGAAAATATCAACATTAATGATACGGCAAAATGGAGCAACCAAGGGGCAGCATTTACCCGTCAATTGCAAAATATGTTACAGCTTGCCCGCGTGATTACACTTGGTGCATATAATCGTAATGAGAGCCGGGGTGCCCACTATAAACCGGACTTCCCTGAACGTAATGATGAAGAATTCTTGAAAACAACAATGGCTAAATTTGTTGACAGTAAATCAGCACCTGCCTTCCATTACGAAGATGTTGATGTTTCACTTATTGAGCCACGTAAAAGAGACTATACAAAGAAACACTAAAGGGGGGATACAGGGATGTCTGAGCAAAAGACCGTTACGTTTAGCATTACGCGTCAAGATGATATGAATTCAAATTCTTATGTAGAGGAATTTGAGATTCCGTATCGTCCAAATTTAAATGTTATTGCAGCTTTAATGGAAATTCGCCGAAATCCTGTGAATAAAAAAGGGGAAAAAACAACACCGGTTGCATGGGATATGAACTGTTTAGAAGAGGTTTGTGGTGCATGTTCGATGGTGATTAACGGAAGACCGCGCCAATCCTGTTCTGCAATTGTTGACCAATTAGAGCAGCCGATTCGATTAGAACCAATGAGAACGTTCCCTGTTATTCGTGACTTACAAGTAGATCGTAGCCGGATGTTCGATTCATTGAAAAAGGTAAAGGCCTGGATTCCAATCGATGGAACATATGATTTGGGGGCAGGACCGCGCATGCCTGAGGTAAAACGCCAATGGGCATATGAACTTTCAAAATGTATGACTTGTGGGGTATGTTTGGAATCTTGTCCAAATGTCAGCAGCAAATCAAACTTTATTGGACCGGCTCCATTATCACAAGTTCGTTTGTTTAATGCGCATCCAACTGGTGCGATGAATAAGGCAGAACGTTTAGCTACTATCATGGGTGATGGTGGTTTGGCAAACTGCGGAAATTCACAAAACTGTGTACAAGCGTGTCCGAAAGGAATTCCTTTGACGACTTCCATTGCGGCTTTAAACAGAGATACAGCAGTTCAGTCTTTTAAAAATTTCTTTGGTAGCGACAAAGTTTGATAAAAAACAATGGAGGTTGTCTTGTCTGGTTGTATAGCTGGATAAGACAACCTTATTTTATTTGACTGTAATAATTCTGATTATTATGTATAATTGTAATATTAAAAAAGGAGGCGATGGATTGAAAAGAATCAAATATATAGAGGATTTTGAGAAATGGCAGAGAGAATTTAGCTTTTTTTATCCCATTAAGGTCCGCTTTTCAGAAACGGATCTGTTCGGTCACTTAAATAACAGCTCTGCTTTTATTTATTTAGAAGAGGCTAGGATTGAGTTTTTAAAGCATATAGGTCTAATGGGAAAATATTTGGCTTCTGACAATGATTTAATATGTGTAGCGGCAGATATGCAATGTGACTACTTGAAGCAAATATATTTCGATGAAAGAATAAACGTCTATGTAAAAGCTAATTTCATCGGAAATTCATCAGTTGATCTTCATTATTTAGCAAAAAATGAGCAAGGAGAGACGTGTCTGACCGGACGCGGGGCGCTGGTGCAAATTTCAAAGGCTACCGGCAAAGGAGTATCATGGTCCGGTGAAGAGAGAAATTTATTAAAAACACCGAGATCCGTCCAAATATCCAGTTAAAAGTTCCGGAAGCCAAACATCAGTAAATGTTTGCTTCCGGAACAATCACTGCTTAGAAGCTATGATCAGCCTGTTGATTTTTACAGATTACTGACTGGATAATGAAGTAATCGATTTCTCCGTTTAATGCCTCCCAAATCGGTTTTAGTTTGTCCATCCCGCATAAGCGGACAGCATTCATCACCTTCTGTTCGGTTTCTTTATCAAATATGGCTTGCCAATCCAAGGTGTGTCCTTCCTCGACACTTCGAAATATATGCTTTTGAATGGTTATCTTTTTGAGATGGCGTTTTTCTGCTATTTCGTCAAGTGTCATTCCACTAACATAATATTGATAAGTAAGAAGATGGCTTGGTTGTTCAAGTTCTTCAGATTTCTCGAACTTTTCATGACGGGCAGAGGTGACAACATCGGACACTATTTCATTTTCTTGTGTAAACGCACGAATCACATGGATGAAAGGCTCCCCATACTTAGTGAATTTTGTTTGCCCGACTCCTTTTATTTGCAGCAGGGCGTCCTTTGTCACCGGGTAATGCCGACACATTTCCTTCAGTGTGCTGTCAGCAAAAATGACAAAGGGAGGAACATTCTCTTGAGTGGCTAAATCCTTGCGCAAAAAACGAAGTCTTTCAAATAAGTCCTGATTTTCTTCGGTTTCAACAGTCTTATTTTTGAGAGCAAGATTTTCCCTCATCATTACAGGCCTGTTTCCTTTTAAAACCGGAACCGCCAATGAGGTTACCCTGATAACCGGATATTTTCCATCGGTCAGTGACAAATAGCCTTCTGCCAGTAAATAATTAATCATGTCCAAAATTTCTTTTTCACTTTTGTTTCGTAATAAACCAAATGTAGAAAGCTGATCAAATCCGAATTCACGTATTCTCTTTTTGCCGGAGCCTTTCAAAACCTGGGCAATCATGGCGCTGCCGAACCGTTCTCCCATTCGTTTGCAGCAGGATATAATCATTTGTGCTGCGCGCGTAATATCAATTTTTTCACGCTGGTCATTGCAATTACTGCATTTTCCGCAGTGGATCGGTGGATGATGAGGATCAAAATAGCGAATGATATATGATTGCAGACATTCCTCCGTGTGACAGTACAATATCATCTGATTTAACTTATGGTACTCCTGCTCGCGCTTTTCCCTATCAAGATTGGTTTCTTCGATCAGAAACTTTTGCAAGTGGATATCCTGAGCTCCGAATAATAGCCAGCATTCGCTTTCTTCACCATCTCGTCCCGCCCGACCGGCCTCCTGATAGTATGCTTCTAAATTTTTCGGCAAATTATAGTGCAGGACAAATCTGACATTGGATTTATCAATCCCCATCCCAAAAGCATTAGTAGCGACCATGATATCCATTTCATCATAAATAAATTGATCCTGCGCGCGTTTCCGTTCCTCCTCTCGCATCCCGGCATGATATTTAGTGCAGGAAAAACCATGACCGGTTATAAAGCTGTGAAGTCGATCGGTTTCTTTTCTACTGGAAGTATAGATGATCCCCGACTGCTTTGGATGCTGCTGTAAATAGTTGAGGATAAAATCCCGCTTATTAGAACCTTTTATACAATGGAAACTTAGATTCTCACGGGCAAACCCTGTTTGAAAGGTGTCCTCCGTTTGAATATTCAATAAGCTGCGTATGTCCTGTGCGACGTTTTCTGTCGCTGTAGCGGTTAGTGCAGCGATAATCGGGTGCTGCCTTAATTGACCGATTGCCGAAATAATAGAACGATAGCTTGGCCGGAAATCATGGCCCCATTGTGAAATACAGTGTGCTTCGTCAAAGGCGATTAACGGGATATCTATCGAATTAAGCAGGTCTATAAAATAAAAGGATTCAAATCGTTCCGGTGCTGCATAGACAAGTTTGAACGCTCCTTGCCTGATAAGTGTCGTTCTTTCTTCCAATTCTTTACTGCTTAATGAACTATTGATAAAAGTAGCAGGAATTTCAGCAGCAGAGAGGGAGTCGACCTGATCCTTCATCAGCGAAATAAGTGGGGAAATCACAATCGTAGTTCCTTTGAAGAGAAGGGATGGAATTTGATAACAAAGCGATTTTCCTCCTCCGGTCGGCAGGATGCCAAGAGTGTTTTTTCCTTGTAATACATTTTCAATAATTTCCTTTTGACCATCTCGAAAGGCTGAATAGCCAAAATATTGATGCAGAAGGTCTGTTGCTTTCTTTAACATAATTTGATCACCTGTATAATTTAGAATTAATTTCAGTTTACCATTGTAACGAGGGGATTGATAAGGGATTTCACAGAAATGGATAATCTGTAAAGAAATGCTATCTTTGCTGAGAAACAAAGACAGCGATTTATGGGCTTGGATTGTAGACTGTCCTGTCATTGGGATCATTTTTAACATCGATGTAGACTAAATAGATCACTACCATAGGATAAAGAAGGACATGCAGCAATCCACAGAATGTCCTTCTTTTTCACAAAAAAACGTACATTTTTTTAATATACAGCTTTAGTTTGAGAATTGTAGTCACTTCAGTACTTTCACTCACATATGATATCGTGACTAAATATACACCCATCCCGCAGTTCATAGCTGGAGAAGGCAAGGAGGGTTACAATACTTGAAGGAGAATGAATATACTCACAAGCCGTTACTCACCAAACGAGAAAAAGAAGTTTTCGAACTGTTAGTACAAGACAAAACAACAAAAGAAATCGCGGGAGAATTGTTTATCAGCGAGAAAACAGTTCGAAACCATATTTCAAATGCCATGCAAAAATTAGGCGTAAAGGGGCGTTCACAAGCTGTTGTCGAGCTCCTTCGTATGGGAGAGCTTAAGCTTTGATATTAACCGGTATCCATCATATGGGTACCGGTTAATATTTGTATCGTGATGAGTTCGATACCAGCGAAAAAACAAGCTATAGAGGATGGCTTTTTCGTATAATTAATAGAAAAAATACAAGTTTGATAGATTTGTGATGGAAATGTTCTTGAAATTTAAAATCAAAAGTTAGAAAATAATATAAGTTAAGGAATGGCTGATTGTATTAGGAGAGGTTGCTATTAGATGAATATAAACGGGATGGATTATAATAAGTGCGTCGTTCAGATTGAAAAGGATTTGCGCTATATTTCGGGAATCTTAAAGCAAAAGGGTAGGGAAATATTAAGCCATTATGGCATTACTCCTCCACAATTTTTGGCTCTTCAATGGCTATATGAAGAAGGAGATATGACAATTGGTGAGCTGTCCAATAAGATGTACTTGGCTTTCAGTACTACAACAGATTTGATTGATCGGATGGAGAAGGCAAGCCTTGTCAAAAGGGTTAGGAATGAACGGGATCGCCGTGTCGTCCGCATTCATCTATTAGAAGAGGGAGAAAGGCTGATTAATGAGGTACTGAAAAAAAGGCAACAATACCTGCAGAATTTATTGAAGGAATATTCCTCTGATGACTTGATACAATTACAAAAAGGCTTAATACGATTGCACCATGATATGCGGTAAAAAATGAGGCGGATATGTTGAAAAGACCAATAGGAGTTATTGATTCAGGTGTTGGCGGCTTGACGGTTGCGAAAGAAATCATGCGTCAATTACCGAATGAACAAATTATATATGTAGGGGACACGGCTCGTTGTCCATACGGTCCTAGAGCGGCCGAGGAAGTGATAAGATTTACGTGGCAGATGACACGTTTTTTATTGGAAAAAGATATCAAAATGCTGGTGATTGCATGCAACACGGCTACTGCTGTTGCCTTAAATGAAATTAGAAACGAGCTATCGATTCCAGTGCTTGGAGTGATTCATCCGGGTGCAAGAGCTGCGATTAAAGTAACGAGAAACAATCGGATTGGCGTCATAGGAACGATTGGAACGGTCAAAAGCGCGGAGTACGAAAAAGCGCTGGCACAATTAAATAAGAGAATATATTCAGTGTCGCTGGCCTGTCCAAAATTCGTTCCGCTGGTAGAAAGCGGAGAATACAGCGGACCGGTTGCCAAAAAAATCATTGCCGAAACGCTGCGCCCCTTAAAGAATAAAGGACTGGATACGCTTATTTTGGGATGCACGCATTATCCCCTGCTACAGCCATTAATTCAAAATGTAATGGGGAATTTTGTGAGGGTGATTAGTTCCGGCGAGGAAACAGCAAGTGAAGTAAGTACCATCTTACAGCATAAATGCTTATTAAATAAGAGTTTGGACGAGCCGAATCACGCCTTTTTTACAACGGGTTCAAAAACTATTTTTACAAAAATTGCTTCGAAATGGCTGGAAATGCCTGTTGCAAATGTATCCAACATTAAGCTGGGAATGGAGTCTCAAAGATTTAGATAAGAGGCTCTTTTTCTTGTGCGAACCGAAGGATGCCGGGCTGCCTGAGCATTTTGTCAAGAGCGTGTGCAAAGAAGGCAGGCTGCGCGGTATTCCCCATTCTTAGTCTAAACCGATAAATTAATCGATGTTTTTCTCTCCAAGAACGGTCTAATTTTTTAGAAAGGCCCGTATACATGTAGTACAAACTGTCTTTGGAGGGATAGGAATGTCCAAATCTAAATATAAAAGGCTTTTAGCATCCATTACGATTGTTTCAGCCGTTATTTTATCAGGCTGCAGTCTTTTCGGAGGTGAAAAGGAAGAAATAGATCCACCAAAAGAAGTAACCATGACTAAAGAAGAGCCGGAGACTGCTGATAAACCAAATTCTAAAAAAGCGGAAGATCCAAAGAAAGAAGCGGCCATTAAAGATACCATTAAAACAGAGCTGTATTTAGTGGATAAAAACGGTTTTGTTGTGCCGCAGACATTGGAGCTCCCAAAAACGGAATCCGTTGCGAAACAGGCGTTGGATTATTTAGTGAAGAATGGCCTTGTCACAGAAATGCTGCCAAATGGATTTCAGGCAGTGCTGCCGGCAGATACAAAAATCTCGGTGAATGTTATAGACAAGGTTGCAACAGTTGATTTTTCCAATGAATTTAAAAATTATCAGCCGGAGGATGAATTAAAGATCCTGCAATCCGTTACATGGACTTTAACACAATTTGATTCAATTGAAAGGGTGAAGCTACAAATGAATGGGCACCCTCTCGAAGAAATGCCGGTAAACGGGACGCCAATCGGTGATGATTTAACACGAAAGGATGGAATCAATCTCGATGTATCTAACTCTGGAGATATTACAAATTCTAGGGCGCTTACGGTCTACTATCTCGGCGGTGATAAGGAGGATTATTTTGTACCAGTGACAAAAAGGGTAAGCAATAAAATAGAAAATGATATTAATGCGGCAGTACAGGAACTTGTCAAGGGTCCGAACATCACATCGAACCTCTTAAATGAGTTCAGCCCTGATGTTGAACTGATAAAAAAACCTAAGGTAGAGAATGGAAATGTGATACTGAACTTTAACGAATCCATTTATGGAAGCTTTAATTTAGAAGAAAAAGTCATCTCCAAAAATGTCCTGCAGGCACTTGTCCTTTCGTTGACGGAGCAGGATGGGATTGAAAGTGTATCCATTACCGTGAATGGAAAAGCAGAGCTGGTAAACGAGAAAGGCGAAAAACTGACAGAGCCCGTTACTCGTCCGGAATATGTGAACACAGGTAGTTTCTAATCAATCATTTTTTGTTATACTAAATAAAGACGTTGAAAAGGGTGGGCATCATAGCCAACTCTTATTCTTTTTTACGGGGGTAAACGTGTTGAAAGTGATTATTGCAACAAAAAACACAGGAAAAGCAAGGGAATTTGTAAAGATGTTCGCTCCATATCATATGGAAGTGAAGACATTACTTGATTTTCCGGAAATAGCCGATATTGATGAAACAGGTACGACATTTGAGGAAAATGCAATTTTGAAGGCAGAGACGGTCAGCCGTCTGCTAGGAGAAATGGTGATTGCCGATGATTCCGGGATCATGGTGGATGCGCTTGACGGAAGGCCGGGCATATTTTCAGCACGCTATGCCGGTGAAGCCAAAGATGATGAAGCTAATAACGAAAAACTGCTTGAAGAGCTAAAAAGTATAAAGAAAGAGGCCCGTACAGCCAGGTATTATTGTGCTCTAGCACTGGCTTCTCCTGATAAAGGTACGATTACGGTAAACGGGACATGTGAAGGGGTTATTTTATTCGAACGAAAGGGAAGCAATGGGTTTGGCTACGATCCCCTTTTTTATTTGCCTGAATTTAAAAAAACGATGGCCGAATTATCTCCTGAGGAAAAAAATCAAATCAGTCACCGAGCTAAGGCGTTAAGTAAACTTGAAGACCTTTTGGCGGAACTGTTTTCCAAGGAAAACTGATATATGAAGGTACTTATTGTCAGTGACAGTCATGGATTCACATTCGAATTGGATAAATTGGTGAGGGAACACAAAAATGAGGTGGAGCTTTTTATTCATTGCGGTGATTCTGAATTGATTGCAGATCATCCAGCGTTGATAAAGTATGTGACAGTCCGTGGAAACTGTGACAATGATGAACGCTTCCCTGAAGATATTGTGGTGACTGCCGGAGACCGCCGCATTCTGATTACACATGGGCACCGTTATTCAGTCAAAAGCAGTCTGATGAAATTGTCGTATAAGGCAAGGGAGGCAGATGTGGATATTGTTTGTTTCGGTCATTCCCATCAGCTTGGAGCGGAAATGATTTACGGTACCCTCTTTATTAATCCGGGAAGCATCAGGCTTCCGCGCGGGAGAAGAGAACGCACGTATGTAATTTTAGATGTTTTAGAGGATGTCTGTCGCTTACAGGTTTTTGATTACGATAAAGGAGAAATTTCTGAATTAGAACAGATCTTTTCCTTTGCCGCTGATTAAGTAGTGGAGAGAAAATGTGGAGGAAAGTTGTTTTTTCCTCCTGCGTTTATTTTAAGAGAACTATTGACTTTTAAATTCTAGCGAATTATAATGAAAAATGTCTTTGAAATAACAGAATCATTTATGTCCCAGTAGCTCAGCAGGATAGAGCAACGGCCTTCTAAGCCGTCGGTCGGGAGTTCGAATCTCTCCTGGGACGCTAGAAATCGGGTAGTAAAGCCCGTCATATCAACCTCTTATATTGTTTAGTGAAACGGTCAGTATAGCGGTCATGTAAGAAATTACACCGTTAATTGACTTGTATTACTAAACAGATATAGGAGGTTTTTTTGTTGTGACCAAAAGAAAAGGAATATTAGATGTTCAAATTGATGTGAAAAAGATAACTGGAGAAGTGTCTACCTCACATTCTCATGCTTCAAAATCAAAGGATAAACAACCTTTGTTATCAAACGGTTCAATGTTAATTACTGACGCTTTAGAGGTTATTACAAGGCAAATGAAGGTGAGCGGTAATAGAAGCAGGACAATAAGTGATTACATTCATCATGTTGAGCATTTTCAGACAGTAACAGAGGTTAAATACGTATCAAATATTACTGCTCATACCATTCCTAATTTAGACTTATAGGGAATTACTGCTAGTAATATCAGGAATGTCTAAATATCCTTCACCTTTAACAATTACATATTTTCCATTCTTAACAGGAAGAAGGAATAATTCATTTTGAATAAAGACTTTAGGTCTATGTTCTCGGGAATCTTGCCTACACAAGATTCGTACTTCTTTTTCGTTTGGTAAAGTTTTGGCAACTTACTTTGATTTGTTCAGCGATAATTCCAAAAGGAGAAGAATTGAAATCATGATTATGAATAGATAAGTCATTAAAAATCTTTTCCCATAATACGTTACTCATTCTTATCACCAACTTTAATTTTTTAGAGGTTATTAAATAAAGTTGAAACAGGAATTTTTAGTGCTTCACAAATATCAAATAACACTTCTAGTGAAAAAGATTTAGTACAATTAGGTGCTTCAATTTTACTAATGTAACTTTTACTAACTCCGATTAACTCCGAAAGTTCCTGCTGGGTTATCCCTCTTTTTCTGCGTTCTTCACGAATAGCTATTCCAATTATGTGATATTTTTCACCGTGCTTTTTTCCCATTTGAACACCTCTATTAGAAATTTTACAATAATGTCCAAAATAATGAAGTTTCACTTATAGTGAAATTTCATTATACTTATTGTTGTATAGTGGATAAACGAATATACTAAACAAGAATGGAGGTTTGCCTGTTTATGTCACAAATTAGTATTGATACAACTTTAGCAAAACCTTTTTTGAAATGGGCTGGAGGAAAAACTCAGTTAATACCTGAAATAGACAAAAGATTACCTAATGAATTAAGGGAAGGTAAAATAAAGAGATATATTGAACCATTTGTTGGAAGTGGAGCGGTTTTATTCCATTTACTACAAAATTATAAAATTGAGGAAGCGTTTATATTTGATATAAATCCTGAACTTGTTCTTGTATACGAAGTAATTAAGAAGGATGTTAATGCTTTGGTTCAGTTACTTGAAATGAAAGAAAAGGAATATATTTCCTTAGATAAAGATTCTCGAAAAAATTATTTTTATGAACAAAGAATTACTTTTAATAGTGCATTAGAAACATTTAATTTTAATGAATATGGAGAACATAAAATACTTAGGGCATCAGAATTTATTTTTTTAAATAAGACATGCTTTAATGGCTTATTCAGAGTGAATAAGGCTGGTTTGTTTAATGTTCCAATGGGAGATTATAAAAACCCAACTATTTGTAACAAGGAAAATCTGTTTGCTGTAAATCGAGTTTTACAAAATGTTGTAATTGCTAATGGAGATTATAGAGAAAGTAGAAGTCTTGTAGCTCCGACTACTTTTGTATATTTTGACCCTCCTTATAGACCGTTAAATATTAGTTCTAGTTTTACTTCTTACAGTAAATTTGATTTTAGAGATGAAGAGCAGATAGAATTGGGAAATTTTTTCGAAGAATTACATAAAATGGGTGCATTACTAATGCTAAGTAACTCAGACCCTCAAAATACCAATCCTGATGATACGTTTTTTGAAGAAATTTATGAAGGCTTTTCGATAGAAAAAGTATCTGCTCGAAGGAGTATAAATTCAAAAGCAAGTTCTCGTGGTCAAATTAATGAATTATTGGTAACAAATTATTTAATGAATAATTGACAAACTGATAGTATTTACTATCAGTTTTCTTTATAATTAAGTACATGTGTTCTACTTTTAAGAGGTGATTAAATGTTTGAACAATTTATTAATAAGTTGCAAAAGAACGTTTATTTTTATGATGATAATTTTCTACTATTATTAGGTGATTCTCTAGAAATACTTAATTTTTTCCCCGAAAATATAATAAATATGGTCTTTGCTGACCCACCATATTTTTTATCTAATAATGGAGTTACTTGTAGTTCTGGAAAGATGGTATCAGTAAATAAAGGAGATTGGGATAAAGGTAAAGAGGATATAAGTGATAAACATCAATTCAATTTAAAATGGTTAAATTTGTGTAAAGATATAATTCACAAAGACGGAACAATATGGGTTTCAGGTACTTTTCATAATATATATTCTATTGGTGTTGCTCTAGAGGAGTTAGATTATAAAATTTTAAATAATATTACATGGTACAAAACAAATGCTTCGCCTAACTTGAGTTGTAGATACTTTACACATTCAACTGAAACAGTTTTGTGGGCGGGAAAGTCTAAAAAGGCTAAACATACTTTTAATTATCAACTAATGAAAGAAATTAATGGTGGTAAACAAATGAGGGATGTTTGGAGTATTCCTACCACAAAGAAATCTGAAAAGCTTTTTGGGAAACATCCTACTCAAAAACCTTTAGCTTTATTAGAAAGAATTATATTAGCTTCTACAAATGAAGGAGATATTATTTTAGACCCATTTAATGGAAGTGGTACAACTGGAATAGTAGCAAAAAAACTTAACAGAAAATATATCGGAATAGATATAGAAGAAGAATATCTAAACCTGACTGTAAAAAGGTATCAAGAAGACCAACAAATATTATTCAATTTTTAAATAAATTTTGCAGGTTTATTATAAATAACTCAACTTTCGCACCAGGAAAAATACGATGAAATTAAGCAACTGTAATGCT
>NZ_CAMLDX010000057.1 GCF_946478885.1 uncultured Bacillus sp.
CACCAATTCACTCTACCTTATTTCATGATACCATTATTTTTGTTTAGTGCAAAGATCAATTCGTATTCTTCAGTATTATAGTCCATACAAATATCCTTTTATGCATCTGTAAGATTAATTTTTTCCAAAAAATAATAGTTATAATCATCTGTTTCCAGCTTTATTTCTTTATTCATTGGAAAAAGCCAGTCCATTTATAACATCTGTGATCTGTCCATCCTGAATATAAACACGAGGAATTCGGTTGGACATCATACAGGTAACTTCATAGTTAATCGTATCCAGTTTTTGTGCGATTTCATTAACCGAAATAAATTCTTTTCCTTGCCGTCCAATAAGGGTTGCAACCGTTCCGACAGGGTAATGCCTTGGTAATCGAATCATCATTTGATCCATGCATATTCGGCCCACAATCGGCACTCTCTTTCCATCAACTAGAACCTCTTGTCCCTTTAATTTTCTAATCCAACCGTCAGCATAGCCAATCGGCAGAGTAGCAATCCACTCATCTCCCGTCGCCTCATACACAGCGCCATAGCTTACATGATCTCCTGAATGAATCTGTTTTATATGAACAATCTTCGTATGCAGGGAAAACGCTTCTCTTAACGGAAATGGCAGTAGCGACTCGATTTCAAGCGACGGAGTCAGTCCGTACATGGCAATTCCCATCCGAACTCCATTGAAATAATTCTCTGGGAAGCGTAGCGCGGAGGCTGAATTACTGCAATGAATCAGCTTGGGATGTTCTTTCAGATTTCCTATCATCTCTTTAAAAATCCGGCTTTGCTGCTGATAATAAGTTAGATCCAGTTCATCCGCTGTGGCGAAGTGGGTAAAAATCCCCTCAAATATAAGCATTGGATTTTCGTCGATCAATCGTTCTGTTTCCTGTAGTTCTTGTATCGTTCGGACACCAATACGGCCCATTCCCGTATCAACCTTTACATGAACTCGAACAGGATTCGGCAATGTTACCTGTTCATTTACATAGCGCAGCCAATCCGCTTGAAAGACGGTTAGCGTTATGTCATATTGAGCGGCTGTTGCAATATCCTCGGGACGACTGGATCCAAGAACAAGAATCGGGGTCTCAATCCCTTTTTTTCTTAATAAAATAGCTTCATCAATTAAAGCAACAGCCAAATAAGAAGCACCTGCACGCACCGCAGTTCTTGCCGTCTGTACATCGCCATGCCCATATCCATTGGCCTTGACCACCGCAAACAGTGTCACACTCTCCGGCAATAACTTCTTTAAAGACTGTACATTATAGAAAATATGATCCAAGTTAATTTCTGCCCACGTATCCCGATAATACGGCTGTTCCATTTTGAAAAAACACTCCTTAATTTGCAAAGCGTAAGTCATCCGCCGATCGACGAAAAGCATAAGACGATCCGGCCATGGAGGTTGTTTACCCTCCCTTGACAGATTGCTTATAGCCTTAAGCGGATGTGCCTGCCAGACACTTATCAATACGAAGAGAAACTTCCTCTGTTTTCACAAACAACGTCTGCTTCCACTTTCTTAGTTGATTATCGGACTCTTAAGGAAGCTTGTCAAATATGTTTTTGAGTAAATTCCTCACAAAAAACAGGCTCAACCATTTGCGAGCCTGTTAGATTCTCATTATTGGATCCATCCTTATCCGATCAGCCTGCAACTTCGTTATGTGCCGTGATGCAACTGGCGTGATCCCTGACAACTCCATTTTTTTAATTGCCCTGCTTTGTTATTTAACGGCCTCAGCCTGGACAGTTTGGGAAATTCCAATCATTTCCTCCGGTGTTAAATCATTGGAGGCAATCATATAATCTACACCTTCATAGGTCCAGGTTAGGCTGTTATCTGTGACAGCACCGATAGTGAAGCCGAGATCAACCAATTCTCCGGTCATCACCATCGGACCGGCTGTAGCAGGCAGTACTTCTGTTTTTTCTTGTACCAATGTAAAGGATTTTTCACCCTCATAAGTGAGGACAACACGCTTTCCATCCTCGATTTTTACTTCCTTTTCGCTCTTCAGACTTGCCCCGACTGTTTCTTCCGGATATTTAACTGTAAACGATTCTTTTTCCAATTCAGCCATCACCGTTTTATCCAACTGAGCGCCTGTCATATTTTTCTGCATATCAAAGTCTTTTTTATCAAAGTTTGCATTGAAATTCATATCAGAAAACTTGACCGTGACCAATACCTTTCGATCCGTATCCATCACCTTCACACTGACCGGAGAGAGATCCTTCTTATTCAAGGCAATCTCTTGATTTGGGAGCATTCGATTATTTTGATACCGGGTCTTCGTTTCAAATACATAATGATCCTTTGTTGAGGTGAATTTTGCTTCTTTATCTTCAATGATGTCCATTGCGAGTGATTCAAATAAATAGGCCTGACTGCTATTTTGCGGCCAATCACTTTGGAATTTAAAGCTCTTATTTAACGCAGGTGTTAAAACAAATACACCTTCTTCATTACGCAAAATCATCTGACTTTGATCCTTTTGTGCATTTTTCAAATCAACCCGATAGAAATCAGGCTTTTTGTGCCAAATTTCCACGTCATACGTATGCGGCTCCGATCCCATCTGCAGTGTCATTTTCGCTTTCACCTTATATCCTGCCAGCTTATCTAGCTTCCCTTCCAGTGTCTTTACAACGTCTGTTTGAGATTTTTCCCCGCATGCTGATAATAAAAGAACAGCCAGAAGCAGTACCAGAAGCATGAATAACCTTTTCTTCATTCCTTCAACCCCTTTAGTCTCATTAATCCGTAGAAGGAGAGTTTGAAAAGCGCAAGCGCCCTGCCCGTTCATCTCTTCTTTACAGGCGCTGACAGCTAGACAAGGAAAAAGCAGGCGGGATGTATCATCGAACCGATGCACCATGTTCAAGCTGCCTGGTCTTGTCTCTCCTATTGCACTATGAATATATGAGACAACCACCTATAATATGACGAACCGAAGAAACCGTTTTGATTATTTTCAAAAAAAACAAGACCGACCATCAAAAACAGCCGATACTCATTTTTTCGATAGCAGCAGAGATTTAGCTCCCCATCTCTGACAAAATAGAGATCATGACAAGGGATGCTGCTTACATTAAATTTTTTCAATAATGACCTGTGCTGCGGCATATTCCGAACTATGTGTGATCGATAGATGCACACCCTCCTGTAAAGGTTTTGTAATCAATGGCTTCCCCTTTTCATCATATTCAATCTGGATATCCAAGAACGAAAGCTGGTTACCAATCCCGGTTCCATATGCTTTCGCAAATGCCTCCTTAGCAGCGAATCTGCCTGCTAAAAACTCGGTCTGTCTTATTCCCGCTAACTGTTCATACGTCTCTTTCTCATATGAAGTAAGAATCCGATCAACAAATCTCTTCTGACGGGCACTTATTTGACTAATCCGTTCTAATTCCACAATATCTATACCGGTGCCAATTATCATGCTAAAAAACCTCCTTTTCCTTTAGTTCCGCTATGTATGGCTTTTAACTGAAATTTTAGCATATAAATGGGGAAACAACCTATACTTGTACGATGCTGTGATATGATAGGTGTACGTCATTTTATGGGAGGTCTCACAATTTGTTCACGAGAACGGAGAGCTTTAAAGAATTTATCAGATATTATCCTGTTATATCGACCATTCTTCTAGTTCATATTATCCTATTTTTATTAACGGAATTGCCGATCTTTCCAAATAAATTGTTTTTCGAGCTATTTTCAGGAGTTAATCTGTATATTATGCAGGGAGAAGTTTGGCGGCTGGTCACACCTATTTTTATGCATAGTGGGTTCTCTCATTTTCTATTCAACAGCTTTTCCCTCGTGATCTTTGGTCCGGCTTTAGAAAAAATGATCGGCTCCTTCCGGTTTACATTCGTCTATCTGATTACCGGAATTTCAGCCAACATAGCCACACTCCTGTTAGAGCCGCTTACTTATTCACACGTTGGATCCAGCGGGGCTATCTTTGGAATTTTCGGCTACTACATCAGCATTTTGGTCCTGCAAAGACATCATATAACAAAGGATAACAAGCAGCTTCTGATCACCATCACGGTTCTTAGTATCATCATGACCTTCATACAGCCCAATATCAATGTGACAGCCCATTTATTCGGTCTGATTTCCGGTTTCCTTATCGGTTTTCTTTCCCTACGAAAAAAATAGCACCTGGGAAATGCAGACTCTATACTTAAGACTGCGTACCGCTACGTTTCTTTCTGAAGTCAAAAAAGTCAGATGCCGCTTACGGGTTATCTGACTTTTTCATATTTATCCACTCACTTCAGGATTGCGACTGTACCAATGATATATTGCCATACCGTCCTTCGCCTCAATATCATGAACGGTCCCACCGGCGCTGCCTGCCCCTGATAAAATGTTTGCTTCAACAGAGATAAGTCCCCGCTTTGCCTGAAAAAGATTCTGTTTAATCGATAAGGCCTGGACCTTATTTTTTTTCATCATAACGGTATTCTTGATGATTCCTCTATAAGTCAGTGTCAGCTGCAAATCCTCTATACCCCAACCGGCATCTCGGTATTTTAGATAAGCCCAAAGTGCTGCAAGCGGGAGAATCAAGACTGATAAATATCCCCACGGTCGTAAAAAGATAAGCGCAGCAAGAACCGCCAAAACAGGAAAGAATAAACCGCGGATCATATAGCGTCTACATGCTCTTTGCGGAACCGGCTTCACCTCCGGTTTCAAATTATAGTCCGGCAATATAGACTGCAACAAGGCCGGAATGTCTTTCTTTTTCACAATAGGCAGCAACATGATAGTTGATTTGGATTCCTTGTCCAACGAGCCCCCGGCACTTTCGACATATACTGTAGCAAGGCGCATGGGCTGTCTGATTAAATTTTCACTGATGCGAATCCCCTGAATCCGGTTGATTGGAATGGTCATTTGCCTTTTTTCCAGCAGTCCTCTTGAAATAATCAAGTCTCCCTCAGCATTTTTTACAGTAAAATTAGCATATTTCAGCAATGTTCTGATGAAAGCAAGCACCCAGGCAACGAGAAAAACGAGGAGAACTATTATACTGACAAAAGCAACTCCGTTTGCAATAACATGCTGAAATTCATTGTAAATTTTTTTATATGGAATCATTTCATCAAATTGAAAAACAAATGCAGTAAGTGCAGAGAGAATGACTCCAACCCCGCCGGAGGTGGTTGCTAATAAAACAAGCTGATTCGGTGTGATTTGATAAAGGTTGTCCTTTTCCTCCTTCAGTTCTTCACCCACTGGAGAAATAGCCTGCCCAATTTTAATAAGCGACAACGCATCCTGTATCTCTTTTGCCTCTTGTTTCGTAATAGCCGTCAGCTCGGCTTCGGCTTCAGATAAACTGGCAGAACCTGCAGTTTCTATTTTTACCTTTACTAGGCCGAATGGCCGGTGCAAAAGTCCCTCGGAGAAATCCAGACTTTGAATTCTTTCAAATGGAATATAGCGTTTCTTTTTCACGAAGACGCCAGATTCAATTCTCAATTCCCCTTCTTCTATGCGGTAGGTGAACCGTATCCATGTTAGGATCCCGGTAAATAACGGAAAGAGGATCGATATTGCTGAAACAATAATAAACCACATTTGCCCTCCATCGTCGTTCTTTCCGACAACAAACAGGATAATGAGAGGAAAAATCATTTCTTTTATTTGCTTGAGACAGCTCGTAACGGCTGAGATAGGATGCAGGCGTTTTTTCTCAGACATCGTCGTCAGCCACCCTTGCTAGCCTGGATATAAATACCCTCATTTCCTCTGCTTCCTCTATATCTAAAGCGGGAATTTCATGGACAGTCGCAGCGGTAGAGATCGTTACAGAAGCTAAACTGTATTTTCGCAAAATGGGTCCCTGTTTTGTGTCAACATGCTGTACACGAACCATCGGAACCAGCGTCCTCGTAATAATGAACATTCCGTGTTGAAGTTCAATTTCCTGCTCCCTAACCTCGTACCTCCACCTTTTCCAGCGCAGCTTTGGGAAAATAAAAACGGAGAAAATAAGCGAACACATAAATAATATGATAGCTGCAGCAATAATCCACACCGGCCATTCAAAGATAATCGTCAATGCGATCATTCCCCCTGCCAGAAGGAGGAAAAAGACCGAGGTAATCATTCCGGAAATTTTCCAGACTATCAATGCTCTTTCTGAAATTCTTTTTGTTGGTTCAGATAACATCATGCACCCCCTGGTTTCATCTAAAAATCTATTTGTTATATGTACGTAATTCGTTTTCACCTGGTTTCAATATTTATGCATTTTTCGACAAAAATTGTTGTGAATCCCATAATATGAAAGAATGCACGGGACAAGCCCCGTGCATTTACGTCAAGGATAAAAGATGTTAGATTATGAGTTTAAACGAGTGTCCAGCTTCAGACGCCTCTTCAGCGGTGTATTCCATCCTCCCTTTTTGTGTAAGTCAACACGAAAAAAACTATCGTGCCGGTCGTGTTTTCTTATTCCGGGTGAAACAGCGGCTACCTCTCTCAACCCTTTGCTTATTGTTGAGAACCGCACATTGGATATTCGTCGCTGAACAGGGCATTTCTGCTTTGTCTATTATCTGTAGCTGTTAGATTTGGATTTATATTGCGTATTATTCGGTCGTTTTCCGCCATGGCCATGGCTTTGACCTTGACGTGATTTCATCGGTGTTCTCTTCCGACTATGGGAATCATAGCCGCGTTTACGGTCATCCGATCTGTGATCCCGTTTAGACGGAAGCGGTTTTTCCTCTGTTAAGACAACCGGTGTTGTATCCGGTTCTTTTGTCAGCATTTTTAACACAGCCGCTACAACAGTTGGCGCATCGTGATCCGTTAATAGTTCATCTGCAAGTTGTTTATAATACTGAAGATTATTCGAGTCAATGGTTTGCACGATCTTTTCCATTGCTGCCCTTTGTTGACCTTCTAAAGCTTCATCCAAAGTTGGCGGCTGCATCCGCTCCATTTTCCTTCTAGTTGTTCTTTCCACAACGTGTAGATAGGATTTTTCGCGCGGTGTAATAAAGGTCATTGCAACGCCTCTTTTTCCGGCACGGCCAGTACGGCCAATCCGATGCACATAGCTTTCAGGATCCTGTGGAATATCAAAATTATAGACATGGGTAACGCCGGAAATATCAAGTCCGCGTGCCGCAACATCCGTTGCAACAAGGACATCGATTGAACCTTCCTTAAACTTGCGCAGAACGGATAAACGTTTAGCCTGACTTAAATCTCCATGAATGCCTTCCGCCATATATCCACGCAAATTAAGCGCCTCAGAAAGCTCATCCACCCGTCTTTTTGTACGTCCGAAAACGATGGCAAGTTCCGGTGATTGGATATCAAGCAGTCTTGTTAGAATATCAAATTTATTTTTTTCTTGAATCTCTAAGTAATACTGATCGATCGACGGAACGGTCACTTCCTTCGTTTTTATCCGGACAACCTGTGGTTCTTTCATAAATCTTTCAGCCATTCGCTGAATAGGGGCAGGCATTGTTGCTGAGAACAGCAGGGTTTGATGATCTTCCGAAATTTGTGCTAGGATCGCTTCAATATCCTCAATGAATCCCATATTCAACATTTCGTCTGCTTCATCTAGTACAGCTGTATGCACATGGTCGAGACGAATGGTTTTTCTATTGATATGATCAAGCAAACGACCTGGTGTTCCGACAATAATTTGCGGACGGTTTTTCAAAGCACGGATTTGACGGTTGATGTCCTGTCCACCATAGATTGCTAACACGCGCGCTCTTTTTCCGTAGCCGATTTTGTAAAGCTCTTCAGAAACCTGGATGGCAAGTTCACGTGTCGGAGCAATGACGATCCCTTGGATAACATCCTTTTCCTTATCAATTTTATCAATCATCGGAACGCCAAACGCAGTGGTTTTTCCGGTACCTGTCTGCGCCTGACCAATTAAATCCTTGTTTTCAAGACTAAGTGGAATGGTCTCAGCTTGAATAGGCGTCGCCTCTTCAAAACCCATTCTTTTCAATGACTTCATCGTAGCAGTACTAATTCCTAATTCTTCAAATTTTGTCAATTTCTTCATTCTCCTTCTTTTCATTTGGCCCTGTCAATGTTCAGATTCATTCAGCAAAAATTCTCAGCATGTCGAGATGAAGAATGCCGCAGATGCTAAATGACATCATTCAACAAAGTTAGTGCACACAAACGTCTATATGAAGTGGCTAGTTTGATTTCTCCCGAGCCCATATTATATATAATCACTGTGGAAAAATATTTTAAGCGCAGTAATACATAATTAAAGTGAAAAAAAGACATTCTCCAAATGGAGTAATGTCTGAGGTCGAAAGAAATTCTCTCATTGGCACTTTGATGATAATTTTACCATTATCGCCATCAGTTTGCAATATTGCTGCAGACAGTACAAAGCAAGTTTTTCATCTAATTTATAGTGTTTACATATTACCGATCGTATTGCAGGAATGCCAGAATATTTTCGAATAAATCATCACGTTCTTCAGAATGGCAAATTAAGTGTTTGGAGTTTTTAAGATAAAAGAGCTTTTTAGATGAAGAACAAATATGATTATATAAATATTGAGCTGTCCTTGGTGGAACAATGCCGTCAATCTCTCCCTGCGCAATAAAGGTTGGCACATTTATTTCAGGAAGTAGCGGGCGGACCTGATTGACAAGCTTACGAAATTGAAGGGTTGCCGCTAACGGAGTTTCCTTTATTTTTCGTTTATATCGCAAAAACAATTCATTTTCTGTCAATCTTCCTTGATACAAGTTCTTAAACATTAACCCGATATCCGCTGCCAGCTGTTTTGGATTCACATAATAAGCCGCTGCGCTGAGAAGCACTAATTTTTCGACTGGGAAGTGAACCGTTAAATAGCTGGCAATCATTCCTCCCATTGAAAATCCAACCACATACACTTTTTCGCATGATTGCAGCAATGCCTCCAGCTCTTGTTCAGCATGCTCAATCCATTCGTTGTATTGCACACCTTTTAAATGGAGTATATCTCCATGTCCAGGCAAAGTCGGTACGACCAATTTCCAATCCGTTTCTTTTCTTAAAAATTGTACAAGCGGATCAACCTCAGACGGGGCACCCGTAAAACCATGAATACATAGACATCCAATCATTTCAAGACACCGCCATTAAATCAAAATTATGATTTATCCTACTTGTATTTTACACCCTTTTCTCTCGAAAATTCGTGCAATATGCTCGAACTCGGTAAAAATTCTCTTTTTTACGGCAAACTACATACATTTTTTGCAAAGGATTCAGAGCATAGATGTAAATAACTCCTTTCTCAGCCATATCGGGCATCATATGGCTGAGAAAACAATCATTACATTAGCGCGGTTACGACTTCTTCCATTTTCATGCCGCGTGATGCCTTTACCAGAATAAGCGTCTGACTATCGAGATGTTTTTTCAGAGCTTCAATCAGAGAAGCCTTTTCTGTAAAAGAAAATACTCGATCATTCGATAAGACGGTTTTAGCACCCGCAGCGATGTACTGACCAAGGTTCCCATAGGTAAAAACATAATCAATCGATTTCGGATCAATGGATTTTCCAATTTCAAAATGGAATTCCTGTTCTTTGTCTCCCAGTTCCAGCATATCCCCAAGCACGAGAATTTTTTTAGAGAAACCGGCAAAGCTCGATACCAGTTCAATTGCAGCCCTCATGGAAGTCGGGCTTGCATTATAGGCATCATTAATCACCTTTACACCTTGTTTTCCTTCGAGCATTTCCATACGCATATTCGTTAATTTCAAGTTTGAAAAGGCTTCATTCATTTTTTCATAAGGAATTTGAAAATAATGTGCAATCAGCATAGCACTTAGTGCATTCAGAATATTATGAACCCCAAGCACCGGCAGATGAAATACTGTCTCAGCTGCGTTAATCTTGAATGTGCTGCCTGAGCTGTCCGTATGGATTTCGACCGGATACAGATCATTTTCACTGTTGCGCCCAAAGGTCTGAATAACGGCAGCTCCTTTGCCAATCTGCAGGCGTTCTTTTAATAAAGGTTCATCACCAAGATAAACGATTAAACCATTATCCTGCAGACCATGGGTAATCTCGCATTTCGCTTCGGCAATTCCTTCTCTTGAACCTAAATCCTGTAAATGAGATTCCCCGATATTGGTAATAATGGCGGCATTCGGACGGGCAAGCTTAGACAGAAGGTCAATCTCCCCTTTGCTGCTCATCCCCATCTCCAAAACAGCAATCTCTGTATCCTCATCAAGTGAAAGCACCGTTAATGGCAGGCCAATATGATTATTAAAATTACCTTCTGTTTTTTGCACCTTATATTGCAATGATAAAAGCTTAGATGTTATATCCTTCACAGTCGTCTTCCCATTGCTGCCGGTAACGCCAACAACCTTGACATCAAGCTGATTGCGATAGCTTCTTGCCAGCTGCTGCAGCGCAGTCAAAGTATCCTCCACGATAAGAATCGGCAGATGCAGAGGAGGATTCGGTACATCCTTCTGCCAGAGGGCTGCAGCCGCTCCCTGTTTCAATGCAGCTTCAACAAAACGGTGTCCATCCATATGCTCCCCTTTAAACGGGACAAACAAATTCCCTATTGCAATTTTCCGGGAATCAATCGATACCCCACGGATGGATACATCCAGAAAGGGCGTTATATTATTCTCAATTTGGATCATGTCTCTTACCTGTGCTAAGGTCCTGTTTATCATGTATAACCCCCCAATTCAAACAGGACTGCCTTTCCAGTGCCCGTCATCCGGATGCGGCAGCCCCATGGTATTCTTATAGGTATTCGAAGCTTATCACAAGCCCAGTAGCAGGCCTATTAAACTGTGTATTTAATGGCTTGCTTTTCCTCGTATCTTTCTATAGCAAGCTGAACCAGACGTTCAATTAATGCCGGATATTCCAGACCGCTCTGATCCCAAAGAAGCGGGAACATGCTGACAGGAGTGAAGCCTGGCATCGTGTTCACTTCATTAATCAACCCTTTACCTTCTTTTGTTAAAAAGAAATCCGCCCTGACAAGCCCGGTACAATCCAGAGCTTTAAAGGCCTGAATGGCCATCTCCTTCAGCTGGGTATATTCAGCATCGGTAACTTCAGCCGGAATAATAAGAGCCGTATTATCATCCTCATATTTTGCTTTATAGTCATAGAAATCCTTCTTTGGAACAATTTCACCTGCTACGGAGCACTCAGGAATATCATTTCCCAAAACAGCAAGTTCCACTTCTCTTGCAGTAACACCTTCTTCAACGATCACCTTGCGATCAAATTGAAATGCCTCCTGGAATGCCGCCTCCAATTCATCACGGTTTGTACATTTGCTGATTCCGACACTCGATCCAAGATTTGCCGGCTTAACAAAGCAAGGGAAGCCAAGCTCCTTCTCTACTTGCTCATATACGAAAGCAGGGGCACTGTTCCACTCGCTTTTAATAAATGAAGCATACTTGACCTGGGCAAGTCCTGCCTGTGCGAAGATATTTTTCATAACGATCTTATCCATGCCGGCTGAAGAGGCTAATACTCCGTTACCGACATAGGGCAGATTCAACAGTTCCAGAAATCCCTGAACCGTTCCGTCCTCTCCATTCGGTCCGTGCAGAAGCGGGAAAATAACATCAAACGATTCTCCTTTCTCTGTTTGAAATAATTCTGAGGAAAGCGCCCCTGATCCGGCAGTGGCAAATTTCAGTTCTTCTACATTTACCACAGGGTCTTTTAGCTGGGTTCCCTTGTTCCATTCGCCTTTTTCAGAGATATAAATAGGATATATATCAAATTTTTTATGATCTAACGCTCCGATAACTGCCATCGCTGTCCGTAGCGATACTTGATGCTCTGCAGATTTCCCCCCGTATAATAAGCCTAATTTTATTTTCATTTTACTGCACCCTCCATTTTGTCAATCACACTCATCATTTTACCATTTAATAAATTCGCTTGGTAAAATAACTTGTTGAAAATTTCCTTATCTCGATTAAAAAATCAGTATCAGGCAATACCTCCACATTTCATTACATACGATTAAATTTATACATGTATTTAATCGTATGTAAAACTGGGCTTAATGGAAACAAGAAATACGGAAAAGTCTGCAAAAAGCCCGGATAAATATCATAGTTTGAAGGATGCTGCCTACTAAATAACTGTTGTCTTCCCTGCTGTATGGCTCATATCTCCTTCGAGCAGCCATTCTATTTTGCCTTGGTCTATTTTTACAATTGACAGGCTGGTGCCTTCTACAGTCGGCTCCTTCCATATATCCTTGACGTCGATTTCTTTGAAAATGGTAAACAATGATTTTATTAATAAACCATGCGAAACGATCAAAATATTACCGTCCAAAGTGCCATTTGTCATGTCAGAAAGAAAATCATCCGCCCGCTTTCTCATATCGAAAAAGGTCTCAGCTCCAGCTATTTGATAAAGCTCCGGACGGGTCATAAACCAATCATATTCATTCGGATATTGCATTCGAATTTCTCCCTTTGTCATGCCCTGCCACGGTCCCATTCCCATCTCCATTATCCGCTCATCCTGAATGATAGGGATGCTACGCTCTCCTCTAAGCAGCTCTGCTGTTTCCATTGTTCTGTGACTTGGGCTGGCAATAATCCGTGTGAAATCTATATCCTTTATTTTTTCTCCTAAAAGCCTGGCACAGCTTCTTCCGTTTTCTGTTAAACGTGAATCCAGTCTTCCCTGTATCCGCTCTGCCGCATTCCATTCGGTCTCCCCATGTCTAACAATATATAAATATAGCAAGCTTCCGATCTCCTTTACTTAATTTCTTCTGAACACATTCCATTGTACTCTATGCTAAACAATCGAGCTGCCAGTTTCAATGGAAATTTTCATATAATGAATGGACTCAATGATTCCTTCACAAAAAAAGGCAAGAGATGGGACATTGTCGATTAAAGCAATTGGAAAAGGAAACGGACAGGTGCAGTTATTTTTAAAAGAGAGTGAGAAAGTTATCTGGACTTGAAAAAGATCCCCTTCATTGTAATCAAGAAAGGGAATAAGAGGTATCGCCGATAATACGCAGATTTACATGGTTAAGGAGGGAGGGAAGGTTTAACCACATATCGTCAATTTCTAAAGCACCTTGTTAGAATGACTTATTGCAAAGCTCCAAATTTGGACCTTGTGACATACTCTTTTTTTGATCTATCAGGACAAAAGGTTATTGGCGGACATTCAAAAAAGGAACCAAACACGCCCAGGACGGGGCATTTCAGTTCCTTTTTTCAATACCAGGTTCAATCTTCCTTATTTTTATGTTCTTTTCTTTTGCCCTCACGGAAAACAGGAGAACTGCGAACATATTGAACATCTTCTACTTTAAGCCGGAAATTAACTACCCGGGCTGCAGCAAAGAAATAATCAGACAAGCGGTTCATAAATTGCAGGGGAAGCTCTGATGTCCCGCTATCTTGTTTCGTCAGCTTAACAATTTGTCTTTCAGCCCTTCTTGTGACAGTACGGGCAATATGCAGCGTGGCTGCCGCCGGGGTTCCTCCCGGTAAAATAAAACGCTCCAATTCCGGCGCTTCTTCAATCAGCTTGTCGATTCTTGATTCCAAATACGTAATCGCATCATTTGTTAATTTAAGCTGTCTTTTTTTTGTGACATTGGCAAGATCCCCACCGCAGTCAAAAAGTTCATGCTGAATTTTTTCTAAATCATCCAGAATATCCTGAAAAATGGCTTTGTCTAGCTGCGTAACCGCCTGCCCTACAAAGCAGTTTACCTCGTCAACAGTACCATAAGCCTCTACTCTAACATCATCCTTATCGACGCGACCGCCAATAATACTTGTTTGCCCTTTATCTCCAGTCCGTGTATAAATGCGCATCCCTTTTCTCCTTTTTTTAGATTGTATCGTGTACGAATCCTGCATTTAGTCACTGATTTTCTTATGTCATGAATCCTCGTTGATGACCATCTTCACTGCGATTTCGCTCTTTTCATGCTTCATGAGACCTTTTTCCGACCTCTGATTCTCTCCTCAGGACTTTATTTATTCGATACATCCAACTTCTACTTCATCCGCTGGCCAATCCCGTACCAAACCAATTCCACTCGCTCACAAACAGCAGCGGTATCCTGAAAGATACGACCGGATGTATCACGCCATATGCGGTCCTCCACAGATAAGGGGACAATTCCTTTCGTCATATCTGAACCGATGATACACAGCATTCTCCCCTGTCTGTCGAGTTCCCATTGATACCAGTTTTTCAGCATCCCGCTCCAGAGATCCCGGACTGCTTTAGCATCGTACTCTGTTAATAATTCTTTAATCCAGCGCTCAATTCCTTCCAGCACAACGATCTGTCCCTCAACAAAATCCAAATTCCGCGGCAGTTTATCATTGCGATAGGCAGAGAACCAGCTACCGCTCTCTCCTATTTGATAATATGCCTTTACCCAAGCGGACTTTCCGTTAAAGGCACCTCCCGTAACAAAATGCATCGTTCACCCCTCCTGAAGGCCTCCCAATCATTCCAGATTAATTCAAATCCGGAGCCATGCGGAATTTTCCAATCCCAAAAATGCCGTTCCTTGTCTCCATATTGGGAAAGCAAATAACGAATCACACCGCCATGCGTCACAATCGCCGTGGTAGCAACCCTGCTTTGGACAATGAAACCATTCACCTTTTCCCAGCCTGATTGTACCCGGGCATTAAACCGCACAGCACTTTCACCTCCGGGAATCTCGGTTTCAAGCCAGCTCTCTAACCACTCTTTATAGGCTGGATCGCCGGACAATTCTTCATAGACTTTTCCTTCCCATGAGCCGAAATTCATTTCACGGAATTCAGGCATCTGGTGTATATTCCTTCCCGGGAACAAGATCTCCGCCGTCTGCACACAGCGCTGTAGGTCACTTGCCAGCAGCCATTGATACCCATTCGTCTCAAATCTATGCTTTGCCAATCCCTTGATGGCATCCTCACATAAAGGGGCATCCGTCCAACCAATATAGGCATGCCGTTTATTTTCCTCCGTTACACCGTGACGAAATAATGCCACAACCACAGCGTCATCCATAAAGCGATCTCCACTCCTTCTATCGATGCCCCCAGTACATCGCCTGTAATGCCACCAAACCATTTAACCGCCTTTCTTGCTGCTATGAATAAAAACAAGCCTGTCATCACTATCAAAAGTACCATACCGCCCACAGCATCCGGCTGCAAAATCCATAAAACCGCCAGTACAGCTGCCACATAAACCGGATAAAACCAAAGCGTATATTTGCCGGCTGCTTTTTTAAACATCGTGCCCAGACCGTCCTCTTTTGCCGCACGTACCTTCACTAATAAAATTCCGGTCATATTTTTGCTTAAAAAGGGAATGAGCATGATCAGGACATATGTCATGTCCGTTGCATGAAGAATAATTTCATAAATGAATAAAAAACGCGCACTTAATAATACAATCACAGAAAGAACGCCAAATGCCCCCATACGGGGATCTTTCATAATCTCAAGGCGCTTTCCTTGATCTCGATAAGAGAAAAAAGCATCACTAGAGTCCATCCAGCCATCCAGATGAATGCCCCCGGTCACAAGAATCAGAGCCAGCCAAAGGAAGAACGCCACAGCGAGCGGAGAAAACGGTGTCCATTGCAGCAAGGCATACAACAGTCCCGCATACACCGCCCCCTGCAGCAAACCGAGTATCGGAAGTGTCCGTACTGCCCGTTCAATATGCTCCTTATCCATCGGAACAGCATAAGGAATGGGAATGCTAGTAAAAAATTGTATGCTCATGATCAACCCTTTAATGGTTTTCATTATTAGTGCCCCACTCAGAAACAATTTTCTTTATCTTTTCCCAATCAAGATAAGCGCCCATTTCCTCCGCCAGCCTGTCATAACGCTCATCCTTTAAGGAGCCGACATCGACTTTCTTTCGTTCCGGCAGCCCTAGGCTGCGCCGGATTTCATTCAGCCAAAAATTTCGCAAACCGTCATTGTGAAAGAGATGATGAAGATAAGTGCCGATCATACGGCCGCCCTCACCGTAATAGCCTTCCTCGCGTTCGTCATCAAAGAGAAACAACGGTCTTTTTTCAACCTTTTTCTGTAGGCTTGTATCTCCTAAATGAATTTCATATCCTTCCACCATACCAGAGCCAATCCCCGTCTGCGGGTGATACGTACCCCTCACCCGGATTGTTTGCTTTTCCCTGCGAAAAAATGTCACCGTATCCATCAACCCCAAGCCTGTTTCAACCGATGAAACAACGCCCGTATCGGTTCCGTCTTCATCAAAAAGCTGCCTTCCGAGCATCTGATAACCGCCACAGATCCCAGTGATAAATCCACCGCTTTCAGCAAAATCCATAATCTTCTCGGCGATTCCTTCCTTTTTTAAAAATTGCAAATCACGAATTGTACTTTTCGTTCCCGGAATAATGACCGCAGCAGGATTGCCGAATTCGGCTGCATTCCGAACAAAACGCAGGCAAACATCCTCCTCGTAAAAAAACGGCTCAATATCACTAATATTTGAGGCATATGGCAGCTGAATAACCGCGATATCCAGTTCACCGGCTTTTGCCTTATGGCGAAACTCATGAAGCGACAATGAATCTTCACTGTCAATCATGTGATTATGAATATAGGGCAAGACTCCCAAAACCGGAATACCTGTCCTCTCTTCAAGCCATTTTACGCCATCCGCAAACAGAGTTCGATCGCCGCGAAATTTATTAATCAGAAGCCCCTTCACTCTTTTCCGTTCTTCTTCGGTAAACAACTCCAAGGTCCCGACAATACTGCCAAAGACACCGCCACGGTCAATATCCGCAGCCAAGAAAACCGGAACATCGGCAAGCTCGGCAACCTTCATATTGACCAGCTCCCGATCCTTTAAATTCATTTCAACCGGACTGCCGGCTCCTTCCAGAACCAGCACATCGTACTCATGTGACAGCAGATCTAAGGCAGTTTCAATAACGTTCAGTCCTGTCTCATAAAAGGTGTCACGGTAGCCTTTGCCTGAAAGTGTTTTGACCGCCTTACCAAGCAGAACAATCTCTGATTCCTGATCTGAGCGCGGCTTAAGAAGAATCGGATTCATCCGGACATCCGCCTCGGTCCTCGCCGCTTCTGCCTGAATCCCCTGTGCACGTCCGATTTCACATCCATCCTGTGTAACATACGAATTATTAGACATATTCTGGGATTTAAATGGAGCCGTCCTTACTCCTTCATTGGCAAAAAGACGGCACAACGCCGTAACAATCATACTTTTCCCCACATCAGAAGCGGTGCCCTGAATCATCACTCCCTGCATAACTTTTCCCCTTTCATTAGCACTGGAATACCCATTTCTACCATATATGCCTGCAGACACTCAGCTACGATCGCTTGATGCAGACCGCCGAGTAGCTTGATATAGGTTAGAATCAGGTCATCCTCCTTAATCGGCTCATTCATCACTTCATTGCTGACGATGATTAACGCTTTGACACACCGGCTGATCTGGCTGATTCCAGCTAGCATCTGCTCGAACAGATGATCAAGAAATTCCTTGTCTTTCCATCGATCCTTACTGAAAAACAATTCATTATTCAGCCAGGTCGTTAAACAATCCAACAGCACGACATCATCGCTTCGAAAGAAAGGAGCTAACTCACCGATGGAGAAGGCTTTCTCCCATGTTCTCCACTCTAGGCCGCTTTGTTGTCTGTCTTCCTGATGGCGGATAATCCGCTTCTTCATTTCCTGATCGGATGCCTGCATCGAGGCAATATAGATCAGTCTGCCGCTGCCCGGCTGCCGCCAAACTTCTTCAGCACACCTTTCGGCAAAACGGCTTTTCCCGCTGCGAACTCCGCCTGTTATAAAGATAATGGATGAATGCTGCGCCATTTTGACAACGCCTCCAGCAATATATCGTTATCCCTGCGACCTTTGATAGCAAAGCGAAGCCACTTTGCCTCCAATCCGGGGAAATTATAGGTATGCCGAGGAACGATTCCCCGCTGCAGTAAATACTCAAATAACGGATATTGATCGTTTAGAGCCGGATCCCGCAGTAAATAGAAATTCACCTTTGAGAAAGAGAAAGCAAATCTATTTTTCTCGTAAAATGAAAACAGTCTTTTCCGCTCCATGGCGATCATCTGCTGTGTTCTTTTTACATAATCAACTTCCTCAAGACACAGAGTGCCCGCTGCCAGGGCCGCCCCATTCACACTCCAATGAGATTGATAGCCTGCCAGCCTTTCAATCATTTCTCTGCCTGCCATCGCATATCCTAAGCGCAAGCCGGGTATGGCAAACATTTTCGTTAAAGACCGAATCAGAATCAATGAGTCTGTTTCCTTTAATAACGGAACCAGTGTTTCATATTCATGAACAAAATCATAAAATGCCTCATCCACGATTAAAAGACAATGATGTCTTACGCACTCCTCCAACAGTTCCGCAGCCATCCTTCTTGAAAAATACACCCCAGTTGGGTTATTCGGATTACAAAGAAAGACAGCGTCTGCCTGCGGAAGCCGTTCCTTTAACGAAGCCAGATCCAGATTCCAGCCTTTATCAAGGTGAAAGTACTCTATTGTGCAGCCATTGATTCTACAGGTATTTTCATATTCAAAAAAAGCCGGCTCCACAATCAGCGCCCTTTTTTCAGACAGAAGTCTGCCGATTAAGCTGATAATTTCAGCACCGCCATTGCCAATCAAGATTTGTTCTGCGTGTATCCCTTCCCGCCGGGCAATCTTCTCTCTCAATCGTGCAGCTTTGGGATCAGGATACTGGATCATATCCGAGAAGATCTCCTGCCAATGCTCCTTTAATGAAACAGGCGGTCCAAGAGGATTGATGTTTGCGCTGAAATCAACAAGGGAATCCGGCTGTACGATCCCTGCTGCCTCAAATAAATAATGCGGGTTAGACCCGTGTGATGGCCATTTCAAGTAAAATCCCTCCCAGCCATAAAAGTGCCAAAAACCATACTACTGTACTCAATAAAATAGAATTCATTTTCAATATATGATGCCGTTTCAGGGGAAATAGAGGTTCACCCATCAAAGCGCGATCCGAGATCATCCCTTTATAGGTATTCCTGCCTCCCAACTGTACACCTAAAATGGCTGCCGCTGCTGCCTCGCACCATCCGCTGTTTGGACTCGGATGTCTTCGTGCATCGCGAAATAAAATCCTAAAAGCATCCTTTATCTTGATTCTGCGCGGCTGATTGACGAGCAGCATAACTATCCCTGTCAATCGGCTTGGAATCCAATTCACTGCATCGTCCATCCGGGCAGAAGCCCAGCCGAAATGTTCAAAGCGCTCATTTTTATAGCCAACCATCGAGTCACAGGTATTAATCGCCCTGTAAAGCAAAGCAAGCGGAGCACCGCCGATTAGTGCCCAAAACATAGGAGCTGTCACACCGTCACTCGTATTCTCAGCAACCGTTTCAACAGTTCCCCGGACAATTTCCCCTTCATCGAGGTGCTCGGTATCTCTTCCGACAATATAGGATAGCTTTCTTCTTGCTTCATTTACATCCTCCCGCTTTAGCGGTTTGTATACCTCCATCGCAGCATCCTTCAGACTTTTCCGAGCAATGGATGCTGCAATTAGAATGCTTTCAAGTGCTAGACCGGCAATAGGATGAATCCGGTAAGCACAAAATACAATCAGCCATGATATGGAAAGAACAATAGAGAGCACAATAAGAAGCATCAGTATTCCCTTCCATTTCCGCTGTTGTCCTGTTCCTGTATTTAAGCGTTTCTCCAGTCGGGCAATCATCGTTCCCATCCATTTCACCGGATGTGGCCATGCGGGAGGGTCACCAATAAAGAAATCAATCATAAAGGCAAAGGTAATGGCTAGTAAATGCTGTAGGATCATAACAGTCTCGCCCTTCTTTTGTTGCTTTTTCCAATCGCTTCAGCGGTACATTCATAAATTCCTTTGCCAATTACCTTTCCGAGCGGGGTGATGGAACCGGCAAATTCAAAGTATCTTCCCCTTTGAGCTGCGGCAATCAGGATGCTGTCCGTTGAAGTACCGGTGGCGATTGTACCTGTCTGAGGGTCCTTTATCTTCAAATCATGCAATGCCTTCACCTTTGCCTCTGTTGCCGCCATAATTGCCTGAATAAAGGCTGCCTCGGTCAATCTTCCATTTACAAAAATCCATGAATTAATCGTTCCTTGACGAACAGGATAATCAGATAAATGACTTTGGGAAACATCCACAGCATTTCCTACTCCTGCAGTGACCACAATCAAAACAGAATAATCCTCTTCCTCATACAGACGAAATACCACATCCTGCACAGCAACCGCAGTCATCATGCCGATGGTCTCAGATGGTTCAAAACCCTTTTCCCTTAGAAAATCTGCCATCTCCGCACGATGATCGTTACAATTATAATTCCGGTCTACATGGCGGTTGACGAATATTTTGTGCCAACCTTCCCCAGCCCCGGTAACCCCGGAAGACATCGTTCGCAGAGCAAAGGGGGACCGGAGCACGACTATATCATCATGAACCTCTAAATCGGTTTCCTTAATGAACTCAAGCTCCGATTTAGAGACATTCATTTCAGGAAGGATCATAATTTGCGGAGCAGGCACTTTGGGATGGGGCTGCCGTTCTATTCTCGTATGATAAACGTCTTCAATTCTATCCTGCCTCAACACCTCATCCGGATGATCACAGGCGATCATCCTCCCATTTGCGAGAAGAAGCAACCGATCACAATATAGTCCTGATAAATTCAGATCATGGAAAATAGAAATAACCGTTAAGCCTTGTTCACACGTCATTCTTTTTAAAAGATCGAATAGATCCTTTTGATAAGACAAATCAAGATGGTTCGTCGGTTCATCAAGCAGGAGAATTTCCGGTTCTTGGGCAAGCGCTTGAGCCAAAAATACACGCTGTCTTTCACCGCCGGAAAGAAACTGGATCGATTGATGCTGCAGCTTTGTCACGCCAGTCCAGCTCATCACTCGTTGTACGATCTCTTCATCCTCACTGCTCCACACCTTAAAAAAACCCTTTTGGCGGGCATAACGTCCAAGTGAAATCGTTTCCTTGACGGTATAGGAAAATACCTCTGATGTATGCTGGGAAAGGGTGGCCATGATTGTTGCCAACCCCTTTGAACTATAGGATTTGAGAGAATGTCCTTTCAGGCTAACCTGACCCTGTCTATACGGCAATATCCCGCTGATGATTTTCAATAACGTCGTTTTGCCGCTTCCATTCGGTCCGATAATGCCAAAGAGCTCTCCTTTTTTGACGGATAACGAAATATCCTTAAGCACTGTCTCTCGTCCATAGCCTCCGTGTATATGCTGGGCCTCAAACATGCTTATGCCCCCCTTTCTTTTCTTTTACTTCTTAATAAAATAAGACCGAATACTGGCGCCCCAATAATAGCTGTAATGACTCCAATCGGAAGCTCTGACGGAGAAATAATGGTTCTTGCCGTAAGATCTGCCAAAATCAAAAAGCCCGCCCCCGTTAAAATCGATAATGGAAGCAAATACTTATGATCCGGCCCCCAAAGCAATCTAGTTAAGTGGGGAATAACCAAGCCAACAAAGCCAATCGTTCCTGAAACAGAAACGGCCGCTCCGGTTAAAATTGAACCTGCCGTCAAAATCATTAGCTTCCTTTTTTTCACGTTCACTCCCAGATACTGTGCACGTTCTTCCCCAAATGCCATCGCATTCAGTTCACTTGCATTAAACAATAAAAGGATTGATCCTGTCGCAAAAAATGGAAACATAATTTTGATATAATCCCAGCCCCGCATTGAAACACTTCCAAGCAGCCAATTTATAATCATCCGCAGCTCATCACCGGTCAGAGCAATCATCAAGGAGATAAATGCACCTAAAAATGAACTAAATATGATTCCTGTTAAAATAATCGTCTCTACTTTCATAGACTGATCAATCTTCTGCGCAAAAAATAAGACCAACACAATCGTCAGCAAGGAACAGATAACACTCATAAAAGGGAGCGTTAAAGACCCAATCAAGGGAAAGGATAAATGCAGGAATAAAGTGATGACGGCACCGACTGATGCACCGGATGACACGCCAAGTGTATACGGGTCGGCCAGCGGATTTCTCAATAATCCTTGAAAGGCGGCTCCCGCAATCGCAAGAGACGCCCCCACAAGACCTGCTAATAAGACCCGCGGAACACGAATATTAAGTACAATATTCGTGTACATCGGATCGATTTGATCAGGAGAGAAACGGAAAATTTCACCCCCGACTATTTGTATAATCTCCCAAATCGGTACATGCACGGTACCGATCGAAATGGCAGATAGCATAGAAATAATCAGAAAGGCACCGGCAAAACAAAAGGCTGTTCCTTTATTATTTAAAAACTTCCGGATATACCGCTTTGGCAACTTCCTCTACTCCTTCA
>NZ_CAMLDX010000058.1 GCF_946478885.1 uncultured Bacillus sp.
TTTAATAGGTGATTATGTATTTCTCAAGGATTATCTAAAAGGGGTGCTGGAAACGTGAAAAAAGGAATTGTTATGGGATTTAATAAACGTTTTGTAACGGTGCTAACCCCGGAAGGTGAATTTCTTCGTGCCAAGAATGGCAGTCCGGAATATCAAATTGGCCAGGAAATTGTATTTGTTCCTGTAACTTATGAGAAAAAGGCTTCTTTTTCATCGCTTTTGCGGAGCAGGATGGTATGGTCGGCTGCAGTATTGATACTGGGTTTATTATTTATTCCGTTTTATCAAAATAATCAAGTATATGCTTATTTATCAATCGACATTAATCCAAGCATGGAGATGAGTGTAAACGAAAAGTATCAAGTGATTAAACTTGTCGCTTATAATGATGATGGCGAACGGATTATTGAGCAATTAAAAGGATGGAAATATAAAGATGCTGAAACGGTGGTCAGCGGCATTATTCACGAGATAAAACAGCAGGGATATCTTAAGGAAAATCAGAGACTGGTCCTTGCTTCCGTCTTTGCCAAAAATGAAGCCCACAAGAAGGAAACACGCTGGGATGAAGAAGTAGAAGAGATTAAAGAAGAAATTGAAAAAGAAACCTTTGCCATTACCGTTATTAAGGGATCAAAGGATGAACGGGAAAAAGCAGCTGCCGCTGGTTTGACAACGGGAAAATATAAAGAAATGAAATTGAAAAAAGAGCACGGAAAAACAAAAAAGCAAGTCCAAGATCAGCCAGGGGTGGAAAAGGAATCCGCAGTGAACGAGGAAACACCTGTTAATACCGGACAATCTCAGCAGCAGAAAAAAACAGTGCCGGTTATAAAGAATTCCCCTGTACCTCCTGCTCAATTGAAAAAGGAATCGGAAACAGTGAAAAATAATCAAATTCCTGATGGTACTAATACGGAAAACCAGGAAATCCTTAAGCAGGTAGAGCCGAATGAAGCGCAGAATAAAGCTAATGTGAATCAAGGTAATAAAATAAAAGAAAATAACGAGAATCGGAATAAAGAGAATGACAACGTCGGCAACCAAAAGGGGAGCGAGGATGAGAATAATGGAAATGCTCAAAAATACAATCTCTCGGAAGCAGATGATAAAGCCGATCAATTGAATAGGAAAAATAATTGATAAGTAATGGAGAAAAGCTGAGATGATGTTTTTCTCCATTTTTTTGTATTCATATATCGGGATTGAGGATTCATTTACAGTAAAATATAGTATAATGGCCTGACGATAAGAATGATGAGGAGTTATTTTGGATGAAGAATCTAGAACAGTATTACGATAAGCTGTTGAACATTCGTACAATCGGTGAACAAAGGATTTATAATCGTTCTTCCCATTATCACCGTTATGAACCCACACCCTACAGTGCATTGGAGTTATTATTTAATGAATACCCGCTAAAGGAAAGTGATTCGATTATAGATTTCGGTTGCGGCAAAGGTAGGTTGAATTTCTATATTCATCACAGCTTTCATGCGTCATCAGCTGGAATTGAGATGAATAAAACCTTCTACGAGGATGCCATCAATAATTTGCATTCCTATGGCAGAAATAAAAAATTCCCGCAGGAAAAGCTTCGTTTTTACCAGTGTTTGGCCGAGGAATATCACATTGATGATGCGAATAATATCTTTTATTTTTTTAATCCCTTTTCGATTCAAATCTTTATGAAAGTCATTAATCATATTCTGCTCTCATTCGAAGAAGCACCACGGACGATCGATCTGATCCTATATTTTGCATCGGATGACTATATTTTTTATCTTGAAAATGATACAGCCTTTCAATTACATGAGGAAATCAGACTGCCCGGGCTATATGAATCCGTTCCGTATGAACGATTTTTAATATACAGATTGAGCGATAAAAGATGATAAAAAATTACATAACAAAAGGTTTAAGGGTGTTTTTGGTTTTATTGATAATCCCTTACCGAACGATGGAAGATCCCACTATTCGTAATTGGCAGAATTTATGAGCAAAGGCAAAATTTATAGTAGACAAATCGGAAGCTATAATGCTAGAATATTCATAAATATTTAAACTTGTGAGCAAGAGTAGTAGGAATTATGACGTGTACTTAGAGAGCCGCCGTATGGTGAAAGTGCGGATGCAAAGATGATTCTGAATGGACTTGTGAGGGAAGCCCGAAATCAATGTGAGAGTAGGCGCTTACGGGATCCTGCCCGTTATCAATAGGGTGTATATGATAGTATACACAATGAGAGGACGATTTTTTCGTCAATTTGGGTGGTACCGCAGAAGTCATAAAGCTTTTGTCCCTTTTAATAGGGATAAAGGCTTTTTTTATTTACTTTTATTTATAAAAGCTATTTGAAAAGGAGAATGAGGAACATGTCTAAAGGCAGATTTGGTATCCATGGCGGACAGTATATGCCTGAAACGCTGATGAATGCGATTATGGAGCTAGAGGAAGCGTACAACCATTATAAAGATGATCCAGAATTTGTGGAAGAACTGAACCATTTATTAAATCAATATGCAGGTCGTCCGTCATTGCTGTATTATGCTGAAAAGATGACGAAGGATTTAGGTGGAGCGAAAATTTATTTGAAGCGCGAAGATTTAAACCATACCGGTTCTCATAAAATCAATAATGTGCTGGGGCAGGTGCTCTTGGCACAGCGGATGGGCAAAACGCGCGTCATTGCGGAAACAGGAGCTGGTCAGCATGGAGTAGCTACAGCGACCGCAGCGGCCCTTCTTGGATTGGAATGTGAAATCTTTATGGGAAAAGAAGATACCGATCGTCAGGCACTGAATGTGTACCGAATGGAGCTATTAGGAGCTAAAGTGCATCCGGTAACAAGCGGGACACAAACCTTAAAGGACGCTGTCAATGAAACGATGCGGGAATGGACGCAGCGCATTCATGATACCCATTATGTTCTTGGTTCTGTAATGGGTCCGCATCCCTTCCCGACGATTGTACGTGATTTTCAGGCTGTGATCGGGCGTGAAATAAAACAGCAGCTTCAAGAGATGGAAAGAAAGCTTCCAGATGCAGTAGTAGCCTGTGTCGGTGGAGGTAGCAATGCGATTGGGACGTTCTACGAATTTATTGGGGACACAGATGTTCGTCTGATAGGCTGCGAGGCGGCAGGACTTGGAGTGGATACGGATCGAACCGCTGCGACAATGGCAGTTGGTTCAATTGGTATCTTTCACGGGATGAAATCCTATTTCTGCCAAGATGAGTATGGACAAATCGCACCGGTATATTCCATTTCAGCTGGTCTTGATTATCCGGGGGTCGGACCGGAACATGCCAACCTCAGAGATTTGGGAAGAGCGGAATATGTCCCGATTACTGATGATGAGGCAGTAGAGGCCTTTGAATATCTATCCCGTACAGAAGGAATTATACCGGCTATCGAAAGTGCCCATGCAGTTGCCTATGCCAAGAAACTGGCTCCGACAATGAAACATGAGCAAATTATGGTTATTTGTTTATCCGGAAGAGGAGATAAAGATGTGGCAGCCATTGCTCGCTATAAGGGGGTACAAATCTATGAATAAATTAGATAAGGTATTTGCAAATGGTAAGGCATTTATTCCATTTATCACAGCTGGAGACCCGTCTTTAGATATGACAGAGAGGCTGGTGCTACAAATGGCAGAGGCCGGGGCTGATTTAATCGAGCTGGGCATTCCATTCTCCGACCCGGTTGCAGAAGGCCCAGTCATTCAGGAAGCGGATTATCGTGCACTTGCTTCGGGGGCAACCACTGACAAAATCTTTGACATGATGAAAAGAATTAGACAGAAATGTGATGTTCCGATTGCTTTTATGACCTATATGAATCCTGTCTTTAACTATGGAGCCGAGCGGTTTATGAAGAATTGCCAGGAGACCGGAATTGATGCGATTATCATTCCAGACTCTCCATTTGAGGAAAAAGAAGAGCTTCAGCCGTATTGTAGCAAATATGATGTTAGGTTAATCTCGATGATTACTCCGACATCCCATGAGCGTATCCGCATGATTGCAAGTGAAGCAGAAGGTTTTATTTACTGCGTCTCATCGATGGGGGTTACTGGTGTTCGCTCAGAAATCGGCAATGATGTGGAAGGCATGGTGAAGCTGGTGAAAGAGGTTAAGGATATTCCATGTGCCATAGGATTTGGAATTTCAACACCGGAACAGGCGCAGAGAATGGCTTCTATTTCTGATGGAGTGATTGTCGGAAGCGCTATTGTGAAAATAGTGGCACAACACGGACTGGATTGTGTACCGTATGTCATGGAATATGTTCGAACTATGAAGGATGCCATCCTGAGAAGAGTCTGAGTTAATTGAATAACCAATATAGCAAAGGCTTGAGAAAAGGAAATATTCCCCGCTCTCAGGCTTTTTTAATTGAAATATGATCAAGTAAGAAGGAATTGTCAGCCAACTAAAATGAATGAATAAAGTAAACAGGAATTGAGGAATATTTAGAGGTTAAATTTATATCCAATAATGAAAGGAGCTATTTCAAAGAGTATCCGATATTTTGCGGGACAGCTTGTTATTTTTCAATGGAAGAATATTATCACTAGAAGAAGATCAATGTTGAAAACACACGGATTAGCGCAAATGATCGTATATAAGACTCTCAAAAAATGTGAAGAAGTTCGAAAAAAGTACGGATACCACCATAATCATACATCAATATTTCCCGGAAAATGATTAGTCATCCAAAAGAGAAAAATAGACGAATAGACAGGAAGAGAAATCTTAATAAGTATATTCCATTTCATGCTTAATAAAATGATGGTAAGGAAGAAAAGGGGGAACATGAATGACTATACATGTGGTGAAAAGTGGTGAGAGCCTATGGGGAATTTCTAGTTTATACGGAGTTCCAATTTCAAGCATTCTAAAGGATAATGGCCTTATCTCCCCTAATGCCTTAGTACCCGGACTTGCCTTATATATCCCTGATAATGGATTATCTATCCGTTATTATCAAATATCCGAAGGCGATACCTTATGGAAATTGGAGCAGCGTTTTAATACGAGTATCAGCGCGATAACTGCTGCAAATCCAGGTGTTGCAGTAAATAATTTGGCGATCGGCCAAAGATTAAATATTCCTTCCCCAATTAAATTGAGCTTGTCTACACTGGGATTTATTGTTCCATTCTCCCTTGAAGCATCACTGGAGACTCTTGAGAAACTGGCAGAGTATTTAACTTATTTGGCTGTGGTAGCCTTTTCATTAACTTCCGAAGGGTACGCCTATGTTGAATTAGACGATCTTGAACTTGTTTCTCGCAGTTGGCAGTTGAATGTCACACCCTTATTAATGATACGCAATTTTCAAAATGGTGAGTTCAGTCCTGAATTGATTGGGAATGTTCTTGAAAATCCTGTCTATCGGAATAATTTGGTTAGAAGTCTGGCTAGATTAGCTAGACAACGAGGTTATGGTGGTGTCAGTGTTGATTTTGAATTTATACCTCCGCAAAGACGAAATGATTTTGTTATATTTCTGACAGAATTAAAACAGGAGTTAGGCGGACTGCTTTTACATGTAAATGTTCATGCCAAAAGTGAGGACCTTCCGGATAACCGTATTGTTGGGGGATATGATTACAGGGGGATTGGCAGTATTGCCGATATCATGGCAATTATGACCATTGACTATGGATATCCGACAGGTCCGCCAGACCCGATTGCTCCGATTGGGTGGATAGAGCAGATATTGCAGTATGCTTTGACACAATTGAGTCCGCAAAAGGTGCAAATAGCATTCGCTCTCTACGGATATGATAAGATGGTCAATACAAACAGTACAACAGCATTATCTGTTCAAAGAGCACAAAATCAAGCAATTGAAGCGGGAGCTGTGGTTGAATTTGATACAATCGCCCATGCTCCCTGGTATCGCTACTATGGTAGTAATGGAGCCGAACATATCGTATGGTTTGAGGATATTAGAAGTTATATGGCAAAGTATAAATTAGTCGATGTGTATCAACTTCTTGGGACGACCTTTTGGCAGATTAATCTGTCAGCTCCGCAAAATTGGGCTTATATACGTGACCATATTCAGGTGCAAAAGCCTGTGCAGTGATCATCAAATGATTCAGAAAAACATGGAGCCAACCCAAAAGCAAAGGTGCCAGGCACCACAAATCAGTAATCTAGTATCCCTTTGCGTCAATCTGTACGGGATATAGATGAAGGGTGGATGCCTGACACCTGATGGGACAGCCTGTGTTTTTTGTTTTTCAGTTTATTTAAGTGCTTCTACCGTCATTTTCTTTACTGGCAGGAACGATTCGCCTGTATCCATATAAGTCATTTTCACTAGATCACCTTCCTGAAGATAGATGGCCATAGGCTCATTTTCGGAAGAAATAGTGAAGTTAAGCTTATTGTCTAAAAGAAAAGAAACAAATGTATAGTCACCAGAACGCTCCTTATACACTCTTACAACAGTTCCACTTACCTTCTTCTCATCTGCCTTCGAGGTGCCGTCTACCGTTCCCCCTCCACGCTGCAGAGCTGTTTTATATTGCTTTAAGGCAGCATTTGGAGTGGATGCATAAACAGAAATTTCAGGATTGGCTGCTGAAACAATAAAGTAATGTTGGAGAAAGCCGTTCGGATCCAGAACTGGTGCAAGCCAGCTGGCTTCCCCATAAAAATTATAGAGTACAGGCATGGATCCCTTCCATTTTTTCTCAATAAATTTCTTTTCAATAATTTGCAATGCTCCCTGGGAGTCCATGTAGGATTCCTTTAAATTCCCTGTATAGTAAGTCGCCTCTCCTGTCCTAGAGTTGGTTAGTGAATAACCAAGCATTGAGTCGACTCCTTCTTTTGGACTTGTGAAATCTGTAAAATAATACATGTCGCCATTTTCGTCAAAAATCGGACTGACATTTGCCTCGGTTCCTTCATCTGAAGGAAGCTTCACATCAGATTTTCCAAATTTGCTGTTCCAATAGCCATGAACGTAATTTCCATAATAGCTATTTTGCAAGCTGACTGCCTCCGGTGAAACGGCACCGTCAATAAATTTCGGGAAGTCTTTTAAAGAATACATTTCTGTATCACCAGATATCGGATCAGTCATCACAATTCCTTTTACATCAAAGCCGTTTCGGGCAGAAATGAAGTTGCCATATGAACGGATATAGAATGGTTTCCCATTATCATCAATTTCTAGCTGAACATCACCATAAAAAATAAGTTTCGGGTATGTCAGGCGCATATGTCGTTCAACGTTTTTATTAAAATAGGAAGACGGAGTGTACGACATTTCTGATCTTATAAATTTTGGATTGGCTGAGGAATCGGTTGCACTGATTGTAAAATAACCAGGGGTTGTATCGCCTTTCCACCATTTAAAGAAACCGGAAAATTCAACAGGTGCAATATAGACATACTCGCCGTTCACCTTTTGGATTTGCAGGTTGCCCAATTCATAGTAGCTTGTATTTGGAACCTGTCCAAATGCCTTTTTCATCTTGTTGCGTGCAAATTGCGGCGGAACGCTGGCTGGCGTTTCTTTTTCATCAAAAACCTCAATTTCAGTTTTGACCTTCATTTTGGCACTATCATATTTTTCATTTGCATTAAATAAAAAGGCCGTCAGGAAATAAGTGGCAACGAGAAGACTCGCGATACATAGGATTGATTTCAGAATCCTTTCTTTACCTGAAGCAGCAATGGCTCCAAGTGCTGTTACGATAATAGCATATATCCATAATGAGGCAGGATTTTGGTCGAGATTCGTTAGATAATAGAACGCAAATATACCAGCAATCAATAAAATCATTACACTTAAATAAATTCTAAATTTTGGTAGTTTTACAGTTTCTCCATCGTTTTTCTTAGATAGTTTTTTTCCCTTTCCTTTTGTTTGTCTTTTTGAAAAGGGAATGAGTATTAGAGCGGAAGCTAATCCGACAATTAATGAAAAAAGAAATATATTTCCCATAAAGGCACTCCTTCCAATCGTTTGAGATATAGTGTATATACGTCTGACATAGGGAGGAAGTTTCATTTAAATGATGTAATTATTGTCTGCTTGGGCAGAGGCAGAATTTGTTTGCCTTTTTGCTTTTGAAGGGATTTGACCCGAAAGGTTGACGGTACCCTAGGATGAGAGATTGGTATACATCTGCTATGAAGCCTCAAGGTAAAAAGGCCTTTTGTGATTGTCATAGGCATTCACAAAAAACCTTTTTAGATATCAAATTTATTTGATTCATTTTTTCTCGGCAGCTATTTTCCAGATCTTTGTATGTTTTAAGAGCTTTGTACTGGAAGTCTTAATGCCGGCTAAGAGCAGAGTTAAGGGGTGCGAATGATTCGGAAGCAGCCTGCGAACTATTTCGGAGGAGGATTTCGAATTCTTCAGAACCCGGGCTGTTTACAGGTAGAATCTTTGGTAACGTCTTTAACTTTTTTTGAGACTCAGCCTTTAAAGATAGGCTACGCTCTGTGTGGGCTTTCTCGTTTTGGAAGATCTGTAAGAATAAACAGCTGTAACAGTTGCACGAATCGTGTATAATCCTTCTTCGATTGGCGGGGAATCCTTCGCCGAAGCAACGGTTGTCTGAAATTGATAGGGACGAGACTGCCGATCCTGCTGTTTCCCGCTTTCAATGATCTTGATTGGAATTGGATGAAGAATGACTCCCAATGTTTGAGAAAGTACAGTTGCCTTTTTACCCGCATCAATCATAGCCATGGCCAATGCCTTCTGATAATATTCTCCGGGATTAGATACAAGGAATTGGATACTGCCACTGCGGTTTGCCCCGTTTTGGATCGCTGTATCATATACCATTCCTGTTTTGGTCAGATCCTTCACAGTTATTTCAAATAAATGCTCCACTTCATAGCTTTTTAATATTGATTTTCCCTCAATATAATCATAGCGAGGAAATATCGAATATGTGACCGTTTTAATATCGCTTTCGCCGATTCCTGAACGTTTTAAGGCATCAATGATTTGGTTTGAAAGGAGAGTATTTTCGTGCTGGGCTTGCTGAACGTTTGGATTTTCAGTAGATACACCGAGATGAATCTTCGCTTGATTTGGCTTTGCCGTGATCTGTCCTTCTCCTTCCACTGTCATCGTCCATGCCGTTCTATGGTCCAAATGGCGGTAAGGATGCGAGACATTCCTAAATTGATCGGGAAGAATGAAATACACTTAATCACCCCTGTTTCGGATATGGATAATTTTGTTCTATACAAAAAAAGAAGCCACAGCATTTTTGGAATCAATCCAGCCGTGGATCGATATGCGCTCAAACTGTGACTTCTGCTGTTATTATTTTAATCTTCTTTGGCCATTTCAATGACAAGGAAATGAGAAGTTTCCTTTGGCTGTATATGAATATCCTCTTCTGTAATTTCCAAACCATCACGTGCGGTTAAGGTAATGTCATTAATATCGGAGGTTCCTTCAATTTGTACTAAATACGCCTGGCGTCCGCTGCTTACAGGAAAGCTGATTTCCTTACCTTTATCCAATTCCAATGCATAGAAATTTACATCTTGGTTGACTTTTATAAGTGCATTCCCATCCTTATTGGATACCATATGGAGCCATTTGTTATGCCTGTCCTCCCAATTAAATCTGAAATCACCATAATTAGGCGAATATCCAAGTTTATCAGGGAAAATCCAGATTTGCAGGATTCTTAGCATCTCATCACTCAAGTTATGTTCACTGTGCAGTACTCCGGTTCCCGCGCTCATATATTGAACATGTCCACGAGAGATCGTTTGTCTGTTTCCCATACTATCCCCATGAGTTAAATCTCCCTCCACAACATAGGAAATGATCTCCATGTCACGGTGTGGATGCGTATCAAAGCCGGTATGCGGTGCAATCAGGTCATCATTAATAACTCTCAGTACACCAAAATTAATGTTCTTCGGATTATAATACTCAGCAAATGAAAAATGGAATAAGCTCCTCAGCCACCCAAGATTGCTTCTGCCCATATTGTTATGATCGATTTTTTTCAACATATTGCCATCTCCTTTTGATTATTATTCTATGATAAAAAAATCATGGTTATTCGGTAAATAGTTTGAAATAAAGATTATTTAATTCAAGATAATTGTACGATCATTCTCTGTGGTTTGTCAATTAGAATAAATATGAAAGAAAAAGAATCTCAATGCTCATAGAAGTATGGTACATTTATATTGAGATAGTAATTTATATAGAAATGTCAGATACATAGGAAGATTTTGAATTTAAGAGGAGGCTTTAGCAATGAAAATCGTTCCGTCACAGATAATGGAAAAGCTGACTACCGGAATTTTCACCGAAATTGCTAATAAAAAACAGGAGGTGATGAACAGAGGGATGGATGTTATTGATTTGAGCGTGGGAAGCCCAAATCTGTCTCCCCCTGATTTTGTTATCGATTCTCTTATTGGATACTGTGAAGATGCTTCGAAATACGGCTACACACTGACTGGAATTCCGGAGTTTAATCAAGCGGTCTCCTATTTTTATAAGCAACGTTATCAGGTAGAAATTAATCAAGATGATGAAGTGCTGCAACTGATGGGCTCACAGGATGGGTTATCCCACTTGGCTTTAGCAATAGTGGATCAAGGGGATTATGTACTTGTACCTGATCCAGGTTATCCAATTTACGAAGCCAGTGTTATGTTATCAGGCGGTTCTGTTTATCCCATGCCTTTAATGGAGGAAAATGGTTATTTGCCTAGGCTGAACGAGATCCCAGAAGAAATCTTAAAGAAAACTAAAATGATGATTATCAGCTATCCGGGAAATCCAGTCGCAGCTCTTGCTAATGAATCCTTCTTTACAGAGGTAGTTGAATTTGCCAAAAAGCATAATATCTTAGTTGTCCACGATTTTGCCTACTCGGAACTGATCTTTGATGATCATCCGCAGATAAGCTTCATGTCTGTTCCCGGGGCGAAAGAAGTTGGAATTGAATTTAACTCATTGTCAAAAACCTTTAATATGGCCGGGTGCCGGATCGGCTATGTGGTAGGTAATCGAGAGGCCATTCATATATTGGCTGAACTCAAGTCCCAGATTGATTACGGTGTTTTTTATCCTATTCAAAAGGCAGCCGAGATTGCTTTGACATCTGACTATAGGGTATTGGACGAACAGGTAAAGGAATATGAAAAACGCCGGGATTCATTAATTGCCGGATTGGGAAAGGCGGGCTGGCATGTGCCAAAATCTCCTGGAACCATGTTTGTTTGGGCAAAAATCCCTGAGGGTTGGACATCTCGTGAATTTGCTTTTGCACTAATTGAACAGGCTGGGGTTGCGGTTGTTCCGGGAGATGCCTTCGGTAAACAGGGAGAAGGCTATGTCCGGATCGCTCTCGTCCAAAAGGCTGAAAAACTTGCGGAAGCAGCCGAACGGATTCAGAAATTCCTTCAGGGAGAACGGGCGGACTAGATGTATGGAGATATGTGATAGAAATGTAAGGCTTGGAGTCGTGCGTAGAAAATGCATAAGCATCTTTTGATATAAAGATGATGTATAATCATTTTAAGTATGGATGGAAGCCGGCTCAAGCAGCCGGCTTTTGATAAATTACATGGGGGTTGATTTGAATGTTCTCTGTCACAGAATCAGCAAAGGGAGAAATCCAGAAAAGATTTCAGGAGTTCCCAGGGAATAAATATGTTCGATTACAAATGCGCTTCAGCTGTTATATGAAGCTGAAATTAACAGTTGAAAAAGAAGTTCAGCCAAATGATGTGGAAGTAACAGTGGCTGAAATTAAATTCATCATCGATAAAGAACATGAGCATTATTTTAATGGAAAAGTAATTGATTACGCAGTAAATCATACGGGATTTAAGGAATTTGATGCTGTTGAGCCTATAAGGGAGGATTCATAATCTACAGGTTGAGTCAAGAAGTGAAAAGGTGGGGAGCGGGGGATTTTTCAATTTACAAAATACCCCTATGGGCAATTTGAATAGTTGCTTATGATTAATCGTTTAAATTAAATCATAAGGATAGAAGAAGGGATGATCCAGCTGAGTGATAGTGGAAGTTGGACATCCCTTTTTATTCACCTTAAAGGGCTGGAATGACATTGTAGTGATAAAAATCACACGTTTATTAGGCGAACAATTAACAATCGTTTCTCAATTAAGTGTTTTTCGTTGTTTAACAGGCTTCTATATAATTTTTATCCATAGTCAAGCGAAAATATATTGACAATATTTTGAACTGAGATTATGATAAAAATGTAAAGTTAAATTACGAACAGCGTTCGATAATAACGAACGAAAGGATGTCAGCTATGACAGAGCGCTTAATACAATCAGTGGAAAGGGCTGCCGATATTCTCGAATTGTTCTTAGAATCTGAACCGGAATTAAGTGTTAAAGATATCAGCCAGAAGTTAGGTTTATCTAAAAGCACTGTTCATGGTTTGATTAAAACCTTGGAACATAGAGGTTATCTCCAGCAAAATCCGGATGATTTGAAGTATAAGTTGGGCTTAAAATTATTTGAGCTTGGCCATTTTATTGGAAATCAACTGGATATTACTCAAATAGCCCGACCCATTATTAAAGAATTAGTGGATGAACTCAAAGAGACTGTGCATTTAGTTGTCCGCCAGCAGGATGAATTGGTCTATGTGGAAAAGGAAGAAGGGCCGCAAACCTTAAGGATCTATTCACATGTAGGAAAAAAAGCTCCAATTTATTGTACGGGTGTTGGAAAAGCAATCCTTGCTTATCAAGATGAGGACGAGATTGAAAGAATTTTGGCAACGGTTCCGATGCAATCGTTTACAGAATATACGATTACTGACAAAGAAGAAATTAAGAAACAGCTCAAAGCTACCAGAGAGAATGGCTATTCCATAGATGATGAAGAAATTGAATTAGGGCTTAAATGTATCGCAGCCCCTATATTTGATTACAAAGGAAATGTATGCGCTTCAATCAGCTGTGCCTCGCCTAAAATGAGATTGACAGATGAACGGCTTCCAGTAGTCATTGATGGGGTAAAACGAGCAGCTGTTAAGATTTCAAAATCTCTTGGTTACAAAGATGTTCTCCATTAAATGATGGGGGCAGAAAAATAGAAAAAACTACTTTACCATTTAGGAGGAGAATGAATTTGGCAAAGGTTAAATGTGCAATACTTGGTTCAGGAAATATTGGTTCAGACCTTATGATTAAACTAGGGAGATCAGAATTATTGGAATGCGTAGCTGTTATCGGAATTGATCCGCAATCTGACGGTCTACGCCGTGCCAAGGAATTAGGATATGAGGCCATTTCCACGGGAATTGACGGGTATGTTGAATTATTTACTGAAAAACCGGAATTAAAAGCACAAATTCTGTTCGACGCAACAAGTGCAAAAGCTCATCTTTATAATGCTAAAATTTGTAAAGAATATGGAATTAAAGCAATTGATATGACTCCGGCTGCCGTTGGACCTTTTGTAAGTCCTGCAGTAAACATTGATGCAAATTTAGATGTAGATAACATTAATATGATTACATGTGGTGGACAAGCAACGATTCCAATGGTTCACGCAATCAACCGAGTGGCTAACGTAGAATATGCGGAAATTGTTGCAACAATCGCCAGCAAAAGCGCCGGTCCTGGTACGCGTGCTAATATAGATGAATTTACAGAAACAACTTCAAAGGCAATCGAGGTTGTTGGTGGCGCTGACAAAGGGAAGGCCATCATTATCTTAAATCCTGCTGAACCACCGATTATGATGCGTGATACTGTATATGCTCTTGTTGAAGAAGGAAAAATGGATGAACAAGCTATTCGTGAATCTATTAAAGATATGGAAAAAGTCGTTCAAACTTATGTTCCAGGTTATCATTTACGTACTGAACCGCTGTTTGATGGCAATAAAGTAACTGTTCTTATTGAAGTACAGGGAGCGGGAGATTATTTACCGGTATATTCTGGAAACCTTGATATTATGACAGCCGCGAGTGTTCGGATTGCAGAAGAGTTTGCAAAAAACTTAAAGAAAGAAGCCGTTTGAGCTGTAGAAAGGGGAATATAAAATAATGACAATTGAAAGAGATATATTAATCACAGAGGTTGCGTTGCGTGACGGAAGCCATGCGGTTAGACATAGCTATACAGTGGATCAAGTAGTGAATGTAACAAAGGCATTAAGTGAAGCAAGAGTTCCCTATATTGAAGTAACACACGGTGACGGTCTGGCAGGCTCATCTTTACAATATGGCTTATCAAAAGTAAATGAAATGGAATTAATTGAAGCGGCTGCATCTGTTGCGGGAGATTCAAAAATTGCCGTTCTTTTATTGCCAGGAATCGGTACTTTAACTGAATTAAAAGAAGCAGCGAAATTAGGTGCAAAAATGGCACGTGTTGCCACGCATGTAACGGAAGCAGACGTTGCACCACAGCATATTGCAATGGCAAAGGAATTAGGAATGGAAACTGTCGGATTCCTAATGATGGCACATATGGCTCCTGTGGAAAAGTTAGTGGAACAAGCTAAATTAATGGAAAGCTATGGGGCGGATATTGTATATGTTACTGACTCGGCAGGTTATTTACTTCCTGATCAAGTAACTGAACGCATTAGCGCATTAAGACAGGAACTTCAATGTGAAATTGGGTTCCATGGTCATAATAACCTATCAATGGCAATGGCTAACTCGATTGCAGCTATTAAGGCTGGTGCCACTCGCATTGATGGAAGTGCCCGCTGTTTTGGGGCAGGTGCTGGAAATACACAAACTGAGGTGCTTGTAGCTGTTTGTGAACGCATGGGAATCAAAACAGGCATTGATTTATATAAAATTGAAGATTTAGCAGAAGAAATTGTTGCACCTCTTCTTCCAGTAACACCAACTATTACAAGAGAAGCTATCACGCTTGGCTATGCTGGGGTGTACTCAACGTTTGCCTACCATGCAAAACGTGCTGCTGAAAAATTCGGTATTGATGCTCGTGATATCCTGATTGAATTAGGGCAACGCCAAGTTGTCGGCGGACAAGAGGATATGATCATTGATGTCGCCACTGAATTAGCTGCAAAACACGCAGCAGCATCTAAATAATCGACATCCTGATAGAGATTTATTACGAACAAAGGTTACTATATAAACATACAGAGGGTATTTTGGGGAAGATACCTTCTGCTATAACAGTCCTTTCCGACCATGAACGGGGCAGGGAGAAATTACAAATAAGGGGTTAAATATAGATAGTTTTTCAAGAAAAGTTTGGATGGTATTTTGGGGAAGATATCATCCAAATGTTTAAGCCTTGTCTGTATTTGGGCTATGTATGGGGGATATACAACCAGAAACAGGCAATTGGCATTATAGCTTTTTATCATAGCGCGGTATCGATCAAAGCAATGAACGGGATGAAGAGAAAGTCGTCATATATAGGGTGACTGGCAAGCAGGCTTTAGGGGTAAAGTCTGCTTGCTTTTTTGCTTCTTCTAAAAAACATAGGTTATAGTATAATAATGAAGATCATTCTGTTGCCAGTGATGTTTCATGATTATATTTGCTGAAAATAAATACAATAAAGCATGAGAAGGGATGGGACGATAGCCTTGTATTTAACGGTTAAGGAAACGGCGGAGTATTTATCTTTACCAGAAGAAACCATTAATAAATTAATTGCAGAGAATAAGCTTCGTGCTGTATTTGACGGAGAACAGTATCTATTGAATAAAGAGCAATTTCATACATATTTGAAACAAATGGAAACATATAAAGAAATGGTTGAAGAGTATTTAAGTGAACCCATTCCGGAAGACAGAGATATTAAGGATGAGGATTAATGAGTATTGAAAAAAGGACTGCCCGATAGAGACAAACTCTCAGGACAGTCCTTTTCTTTTATTAGCTTTTACAGTTTAAAGGAGCTCTTTAATGAAACGGCTAGGTTAAAGACCGGCTTTTCAGGTGTTGTATTTTTTGGATCAACATTGAAATAGCCGTGGCGGAAAAATTGATATTTATCATGCGGCTTAACATCTTTCATGTTTGGTTCAACAAACCCTTGAACAATTTTCAGGGAGTCTTTATTAACATGATCAAGGAAGGATGTGTCTTCACCGGATTTATCAGCAGCTTCCAGTTCCTCATCTTTAATTAACGGCTCGTATAAACGGAACTCGGCCGGCACAGCCTGGCTGGCTTCAACCCAGTGGATTGTGCCCTTTACTTTACGGCCGGTAAAACCAGTACCGCTCTTTGTTTCAATATCATACGTACAATGCAGTTCTACAACATTTCCGTCCTCATCTTTGATGATCTCTTCGCATTTGATGAAATACGCGTGTTTTAAACGGACTTCATTTCCAGGGAAGAGACGGAAATATTTTCTCGGAGGATTCTCCATAAAATCATCTTGCTCAATATAAATTTCACGGGAGAACGGTATTTGTCTTATGCCCATTTCCGGATTCTCAGGATTGATTTCTGCATCAAGCATTTCCACTTGACCCTCAGGATAGTTCGTAATAACCACTTTTAACGGGTGCAGGATAGCCATTGTCCGCGGAGCTTTTAATTTTAAATCTTCACGTACAAAATGCTCAAGCATCGCTGAATCAACGGTACCAAAATTCTTTGAAACTCCGGTTTCTTTGACAAATTCGCGAATGGCCTCAGGGGTATAGCCCCTTCTTCGCAGCCCGGAAATTGTCGGCAATCTTGGGTCGTCCCAGCCGTCTACGTAGCCTTCTTCTACCAGTTTCTTCAGCTTTCTTTTACTCATAACGGTATTAGTAAGGTTTAAACGACCAAATTCATATTGTCTTGGTACGTTTTCCATTTCGCATTCAGCTACCACCCAATCGTATAACGGACGGTGATCTTCGAATTCAGTTGTACAAATGGAGTGTGTAACCCCTTCGATGGCATCTTCAAGCGGATGAGCAAAATCGTACATTGGGTAAATGCACCATTTGTTCCCTGTGCTATGATGGGTTGCATGGAATACACGGTATAGAATAGGGTCACGTAAGTTCAGGTTTGGCGAAGTCATATCGATTTTAGCCCGCAGCACCTTACCTCCGTTTTCAAACTCTCCGTTCTTCATTCGTTCAAACAGATCCAGATTTTCCGCAACAGAACGATTGCGGTAGGGGCTTTCCTCTCCTGGTTCTGTTAATGTACCGCGGTATTCCCGGATTTGTTCAGGGGTTAAATCATCCACATATGCCTTTTCCTTCTTTATTAAAAGTATAGCGCGCTTGTACATTTCATCGAAGTAGTTTGAAGCATAGTAGAGGCCGTCCCAATCAAATCCCAGCCATTGTACATCTTCTAGAATGGAGTCCACATATTCCTGATCTTCCTTCAACGGGTTCGTATCATCAAAGCGCAAATTGGTTTTTCCGTTAAATTCATCGGCTAATCCGAAGTTGATTACAATCGATTTTGCATGTCCGATATGCAGATAGCCATTTGGCTCAGGAGGAAAACGAGTAATAATCTCATGATGTTTTCCTGACTCGATATCTTCTTTTATAATATTTCTAATAAAATTTGATGAATTATGTTCCAAACTGAATCAGCCTTTCTTTAAAGTAACGTTGATAAGAATACTTTTTATTATAGCAAATATATATGAGGCACTAAATGAATTTGTAATATTTCCTTAATATATCCATGTTCATCCAGTCATAAACAAGACACTCCACCGACTGGATTCCTAGTTTCATCTTAATAAAAAAAGGAAATACAGCCTGATGTGATGATAAAACAATTGAATTATACCATATTCAACATCCTATGATATAAGGAATATGAATGGCCCAATTATTTATATTTAGACTAAGTTCTGTGTCCAATGTCGATGTCAGTAATCTCCGTGCCAGTCATAGCCCTTGATTAAGGCATCTCTGCTGCTTGGTTTTGTTACATAAATGTTATGATAATGACATTTTCTGCAAAATGTGGTTTGATACAATACAAGAATATAGAGAAAATCCGTTAAACAAAGTAATATTTAAATAGAGAGTAAAAGTAATATTTTCTTTGGGGGCGAAAAAATGGCGACGGAACAACAAATGATTGAAAAAATGTTTTACGAAACGTTTTTGGAGGGAAGTGAGGAAAAGGATCCTGCTGCTGTACTTGGGGAGGCCTACTTTGAAGAACAGAAAAAGGAACTTTCTGACTTGTCAGCTATTCGATTTGCCCAAGGGGAACTGTACTATCATTATAAGGACTATGAAACGGCTGTTTTTAAATGGGAAAGCATCCGCAGTCAATTAGAACCGTGGGCCAAAAAGAATATAGGTGATGCCTATTTTGAACTGGGATGGCTGCCAACTGCTGAGGATGTTTATAAATCAATTGAAACCGATAATATGACCTTAAATACAGAAGTGTCATTGCAATTATTTTCGCTTTATATTGAGCAGGAGAAACGTGATTTGGCAAGCCAGATTATTAAAGAAGTTGTCATCTTTAATCCGGATTATCCTAATGTGACGAAATTGGCTCGTGCTTTTTTTGAAGAGCAGCGTGATGGACTGAGTATGGTAGAGCTTGCCATGAATGAGGCTGTGCGTCTGGAATCTGTTCATTGGTTTGATGTGCTACAACAATACATTCAAGATGGATATACAAAAGAATTAGATCCCGCTTATTTCGACTATGCACTTCTTTTGCTGGGGCGGATCGATCAGAAGCGGTTTGAGGAGACGGCAGCCTCCTTATGGAAAGTGTATCAAGCGGGGGAATTACATATTGCTTGGATAACAACAATCAATAGAGTGCTGGATGAATTGGATCCTGAAAACATCCATTCTATGAGAAAGATTTCCGAACGATATAAAGAGTCATATTTGCAATTCATTAACGGCAGTTTTTTAATTAAGGAAATATCGGCTCTGATTCCTCAAATTATGACGAACTGGCTGAAGGTGTCCGACTCAGAAAATGCCCTTACTGCATCTGCAGCAATAACAGCATGGAACGAAATGTTTCCAGGAACCCTTGCGTCCTCTGTAGTGTATGAAGCAGAAAACCTGATGCTGGAACTGGAAAACCAGAAAAGCGGCTGGAATGATGCCGTTGCGCTCTTGAATGAAGTATTAAGCTGGGCAGAACAGAAGGGGCTACAATCTTCGAAAACACTTTCCTGGATGGCACAAGAATTGCAAAGTAAGGATACCTTCCGGCTTTTAATGGTGGGAACATTTGAAAGTGGAAAAGAAGCGGTGATCAACTCGATCATCGGTACTGATTTATTAAGTGAAGAGAGCATGACTACTTTGATGATCGATTATGGGGAGGATGAGGAAATCTATCAATTAACGGAAACGGATATCCAAAAAGTTGATAGAATGGAAGACATCCCATCATACCGCCAGCAGCGTTCCTTTCATGTGAAACTGCGGAGCGAGTTTTTACGGCGTTGTCATCTAACTTTAATCAATACTCCTAATTTAAATGGCAAGGAGGAGGTATTGCCTTACCTTCATGCGGCAGACGGGATCCTCTTTATTTTGAATGCACATACACCTTTTACCTCTGTTGAGCAGGAGTACTTGCAACAATTCCGAAGGGAGATGCCCGGAATCCCAATTCATTTTCTTTTGAACAGGATGGATACAATATATGACGATCGTGAATTGAGACAGCTTGGGGATGTACCGTTGGAGAAAATCAGGCATTTTGAACCTAAAGCAGAAGTCTTTGCTTTCTCACCTCACTATAGCCATTTTGATCAGTTAAATGAATTTAGGCAATTTTTTACAGCTCATTACAGTAATAAGAGGGCATTGTCTGAACAAACGGCAAAATTACTTTATTTTGTTAGGGAAATGGTTTCTTACTTATATAAACAGCGGACAGAGAAAGAAAAGGAATTAATAGATTCGATAAAATGGAATGAAGAAATGCTATTAAAGCTTAATGGAGCAATTAATCAAATGGATGATATTGCATCCCAGAAAGCCATAACATTAAAACGATCCTATCAGGAAATAAAGGATACAGTCAGAGATGAATTAGAGGATAAAATTCCTGAGCTGCTACGCGAATGCTCGGAAATTATTAAGGAAGATAGTCATTTTGGAAAGATCCATGTTGAACTTAATGATGAGATGAATCATAGAGTAGAGAAGTATTTACAGAATACGATTATGCCGCAATATTATCAGTTGATTCAGCAATGGATAAGAAATTGTACAGACGAATTGAAAGCGGAACAGCTTTCCTTAGATGAGATGTGTGAAAGCTTTAATGCCCTGTATGATGAAGACAGGATAACGCTTCAATGCGATTTCCAGGTGCTTGAATATTGGCAGCGGGATGCAGAAAGGATTACAAGCGGAATTAATTGGGAAGCGATAAACATCATGTCACGCTTCAATCCGGCTCAGTTCATATTGAAGAGCGCAGGAAAATTATTGGGGGTGCTTCCGCAAAAGAATTCTGTACTATTTCACAAATACAAGGATTACGTGGAGACTGCCGATTATAAGGAAGCAACGCAAGCGATTATTGCTCATTTCTTGAAAGAATTCGAACTGTTTGAAAGAAATCTAAGCCGCGATATGAAGTTTTTCTTTAAAAAACCGTTGTCTATCTTGGATAAAACAGTGGAAGAATCCCGCGGAAATATTGAGAAAAGCAAGGTAGAATTGGAGAAAATGCGAGAAAATCCTGAGTGGTATCAGGATCCTCTCATACTATTTGAACTGAAGCTGCGCCAATTTGAATGGCTTAATGAAAAGGAAAGAAGAATCCTGGTTTAAGGACATGCTGCCAGCTGCAGAAACTTCATTTGTAATAACGGTTATGTATTGAAATTGCCTGCGGGATACACACAAGAGAGAGGCTCGTCAAAACAGCATTCGCTCTAAAGCCTGCAGGCTTTTACAATAGGCATAGTGCCTGATAAAAAAAGGGTGGGGAAAAATGTTAAAGGAAATGCAGGACAGAGTAAAAAATACGAGCAAGACGCTACGTATGGATATGATTAAAACGATATTGAACGAATTTGATGAACAATGTATGAAGCTTGACCATGATATGAGAAAGCTGAAGTATCAGCAAATGATGGAAAGCCCGTTTCGCTTTTTCCGCGGCAGTGCGTATTTGTTTTACTATGATATGATGCGAATTCCCTTTTCGTTCCATACGCCGGAGGATAAGCCGGTCTGGATTCAAGGTGATCTACACATGGAGAATTTTGGTGCGTTTCAAAACGAGCAAGGTGAGATTGTTTTTGATGTGAACGATTTCGATGAAGGATACATCGGTTCTTACTTATATGATGTGCTGCGAATGTCCGTCAGCATTGCTTTATTTTGTGATGCTTATCCTTTAGGCGAGAAGGAACAAAAAGAGAGAATTATGCAGTATCTGCAGGGATATTATGAACAGCTGAAGTGTTTTAAAAAGAAAAAGGACGATCCATTTACATTGACATTTACAAAGGACAATACAACAGGTCCCGTACATAAGGTCTTGAAAAAACTAGTGAAAAGGCAGAAAGATCATTTATTAAAGGATATTACGTTTATTAATGACGAAAATAAACGTGTATTTGCTTGGTCGGATGAACTTCAGCCGGTAACTCCTGAGGAAAGGGCAACTCTTGAAAATTTTTCAGAGAGTTATTTCTATTCACTGGATGCCGAAGATAAACAAGACAAATCATTCTACGCCATAAAGGATATTGCGCGAAAACACGGATCGGGGACGGCTTCAATCGGTTTGGACAGATATTACATACTCGTGGAGGGAGGTAAGGAGGCTAATGGAGTAGATGACTTAGTCCTGGAGGTGAAGGAAGTCCGAATTCCAATTCCGGCTTATTTCCTGCCGTACAGCGAGCAGTTTTGGGAGAAATATTCTCATCAAGGAGAGCGCGTCATTACAACCCAAAAAGCGATGAATCATCTTGAAGACCCTTATTTGGGGTTTTTAACCATTGATAACCGTGATTTCTATGTTAGGGAGCGATCTCCTTATAAAAAGAAAGTAAAAGCAAAAGATATGAAGAAAATAAAAGATATTGATGAGACATTAAGAATGATGGGGAAAATCACGGCTAAGATTCATGCTAGGGCTGATGTGGATTTTCAGGCTGAATTATTCCCATATCATAGCGAGGAGGAAATTCTCAAGGCAATTGGCGGGAATTTTGATAGTTTCTGTACGCAGGTTGTATTTACTGCCATGATGTATAAAGAACAGGTGAAGCGTGACTTTGAATTATTCTGTCAGTGGGCGGGAAAGGAATTTGCCAGCAACGAAGCAATGG
>NZ_CAMLDX010000059.1 GCF_946478885.1 uncultured Bacillus sp.
GAAAGGGGGATGAAGCGATGAAACAAGGAAGTTTTATTCTTATGCTCATAGTGTGTCTATTTATATATGGTTTTCCTGCAGGAGCAGCAGAGAATGAAGAGCGTAGGTGGCAGGATGAAAGTGTATATTTCCTGTTGATTGATCGGTTTAATAATGGTGATCTGAAAAATGATAAAAATGTAGATATGAATGATCAAAATGCTTACCATGGCGGCGATTTTCAGGGGATTATCGACCAGTTAGATTATATACAGGATATGGGATTTACTCTTGTTGCCCTTACGCCTGTTTTTGCTAATGAAGATGATGGTTATCACGGGTATCTGGTGAATGATTTTTACAAACCGGATGAACACTTCGGTTCGCTGGCAAAGTTCAAAAAATTAGTCAATGAGATACATAAAAGGAATATGAAGATTATGGTTGATTTAGATGTCTGTCATATCGGTTCAAATCATCCTTGGCTGACAGATCCTACTAAACAGGAGTGGATTAAGAAAAACGAAGCAGAATTGCCTGTACTTAATTTGGAGAATGCTCAAGTAAGGCAGTATATGCTCAAGGCCGCAGTATGGTGGATGGACAAAACGGGCATAGATGGATACCGTCTGCATTCTATGAATGATGTACCATTAGATTTCTGGCGTAATTTATCACAGGTAACCAAACAGAAAAATGCTGATTTTTATTTGCTGGGGGATGTGGAGGCGAGTGAATTATCCCAAATTACATCCTATCAAGACGCAGGTTTTGACGGCTGGCTGAATTATCCTTTGAATACAAAACTAAAAAATACTTTTGCTCGTTCGGATGTCTCGATAGAATCTTTATTTTCTTCGCTGGAACAAACGGAGAAAGCCGGACTGGATCCACATGTCTTAGGCAACTTTATGGATAATGAACAAATTGTTCGATTTACCAACGATGTCATTCAGTTGAATGAACATCCGGGACCGCGTTGGAAGCAAGCGTTGACCTTTCTTTATACGACACCGGGAGTTCCGATTGTCTATTACGGTAGTGAAATTGCCCTTGATGGAGGAGAGGGAGCGGCAAATCATGTTCAAATGAATTTTCGTACTGATAAAGAACTAGCTGATTATATCGCCAAACTAGGTGAATTGCGTACCAAGCTTCCTTCTTTAACAAGAGGAACCTTCAAAGTATTGTATGAAAAGGATGGGATGGCTGTCTATAAAAGAGCTTATAAAGATGAAATATCAGTCATTGCTATCAACAATACGAGCAAGACTCAAACGATTCGTATCCCTGCAAATGAGCTGAAAGATAATAAGGAATTAAGAGGTTTATTAAACGGTGGATTAATCCGCAGTCAACAGTCAGAATACATGATCACTATTGATCGCGATTTCTCTGAAATATATGTTCTAGATGAAATAACCGGAATCAATCTTTCTTACATTCTTGCCATGTCCGCCGTGCTTTTAGCCTTCACAGTCTTTATGATTCTTGTGTGGAGAAAGTCGAAGGCAAATCAAGGCAGCAAATAAAAAAGCTATTTCATAATGTCAGGCACCGCAAAACAGTATCTTATATCAATCACTGGATATAGATCAATGGTGGATGCCTGAACCCTGTGAAACAACACATGGCTAGATGTATCAGACGATCATTAAAGAGACTTTAAAAAAAGTCTCTCTAAATGATCGTTCTATGCCAGGAAATGTTAAAATTTAATATGTTTTTGACACTCCAATTTTAGGGGAGGTAAGGGTATTTAAGAACTGTCCCCCTTTATTAACGATAGTTTACAAATTGCACGTCAACTGTTAAATCGGCTTCTTTGACTGCCTGGATCACCTTCTGCAGATCATCGCGGCTTTTGCCTGTTACTCGGATTTGATCATCTTGAACCTGACTCTTTACCTTTAGACCGCTGTTTTTTATCAGTGTGTTAATTTTCTTGGCATTTTCTTTATCAATTCCTTGAATTAGCTTGGCACGTTGTCTGACGGTGCCGCCGCTCGCTTTTTCAATTTTTCCGTAATCCAGATTTTTTACAGGAACACTGCGTTTAATTAATTTGCTGAAAAGGACATCCTTGACTTGTCCTAATTTATATTCATCATCTGAAATCAACACTAATTCTTCTTTGTCGAGTGAGATATCGCTTTTGCTGCCTTTAAAATCATAACGTGTTTGTATTTCCTTGATCGCAATTTGAATTGCATTTGATACTTCTGAAAAATCTACATTTGATACAATATCAAAAGAAGCTTCCTTTGCCATAGTTTACCTCCATTATTCTTTGTGTTTCTATAAATAATTCAACAGCAAAAGGTGATTTCCTTTTATAAATCAATTATAGTAAAATATAGCAGTTGATACAACAAATGATAAATAGGAAGGATTCATTTCTGCTTCATATAAATGGAAGGAGGAGTTTTTTGTGTCATTACAGGAATTTATCGGTCAGGTGGTTTCGTTGGAGGTTGTAAGACAGGCTGATTTTGGCTATTTCTTAACAGATGGAACAGAGGATGTGTTGTTGCATAAAAATGAAACGGATCAAGAACTGGAAGTGAATGATAAGGCAGAGGTTTTTTTATACACGGATTCACGAGGGAGAATTACGGCAACGACCACGATCCCGAAAATCACTACCGGGACATATGATTGGGCGGAGGTTAGTGATGTAAAACCAGGACTGGGGATTTTCGTGAATATCGGGATTCAGAAGGATATGCTCTTGGGTGAAGAGGATTTACCTTCTCATAGCAGTGTATGGCCGGAAAAAGGAGATCTATTATTTATCACATTAAGAGTTAATAAGAATAATCGCCTTTATGTAAAACTGGCAACAGATCCAATTATTGAAAAGTATGCCCAAAAAGCACCTCGGGAGGCTTTTAATAAAAATATCCATGGGTATGTGTATCGGACAGCAAAGGTTGGCTCCTGGATTTTTACAGCAGAGGGATACAAAGGCTTTATCCATGAATCGCAGCGCAGAAAGGAACCGAGACTCGGCCAAAAGGTTGAAGGAAGAATTATTGATGTAAAAGAGGACGGAACTGTCAATGTTTCTCTGTTGCCGCGAAAGGCAGAATCCCTTGATGTGGATGCAGAACAAATTCTTGCAGTGCTAAGTGAGCGCAACGGCGCCATGCCATACTGGGACAGAAGCATGCCTGAGGATATCCAGGAACGGTTTCATATGAGTAAAGCTTCATTTAAAAGGGCTTTAGGAAGATTGATGAAGGAAGGAAAGGTTTATCAGGAAGAAGGCTGGACCTATATAAAAGGAAAATAGTGGAGGGAGTTGGCCCCTCCGTCCATTATAGATGGTCCGTTTTCTTGGAATATTGGTATTTTCCAGCCTTCCGATTTTTTTCACGAATCATATTTTTTTCATGGCGAAGGGCATTGTTGTCCTTCGCTTTTTTATCATTATCTGAAGTACGTGGCATGAAAAAACTCCTTTCCATCATTTCGTGCATGATTAGTGTCTGCTGCCATGAAAAGGAGTATGTCTAATAATATTTACCATTCACTTATGAAGGAAGGGCATTTAAGAAAAAGATTGCGATGGTTCCTGGCCCTGTATGCGAGCCGATCACCGCTCCGATGTCAGTGATGATGATTTCCTTTGCTGCAAATTCTTCTTCCATCATTCTCTTTATTTCGGAGGCTGTTTCGAAATCATCGGCATGACTGATGCCGATTGTTTGCTGATCTAAATGTACTCCTCGTTCTGACATTAACTCAATAATACGGCGAAGTAGTTTCTTCTTGCCACGGATTTTTTCAAGTGGTACAAGCTTTCCATCCTCGACATTTAGCAAAGGCTTGATATTTAATAACCCGCCTAGAAACGCCGAAGCCTTTGAAACACGTCCACCCTTTGCTAAATGATCCAAATCCTCGACCGTAAATAAATGCTCCATGTGCAGGGCAAGGAACTCAGTTCTTGCGATAATTTGCTCATATGAGGCATCTTCATTGGCTAAGCGTGCTGCTTCCCGTACAATCAGCCCTTGACCAAGTGAAGCGCATTTTGTGTCTATAATAGTTAATTGAAAATCAGGATATTCTGCTTTTACCTGATCATGAATCATAACAGCTGTTTGGTATGTACCTGATAATTGCGAAGAAAAGGCAATGTAGATTCCTTTATCTTTATTTTTGGCCAATTCAGTAAACACCTTTTCGAAGGTAACCGGAGAAACTTGGGATGTTTTGGGCATATGTCCATTTCGAATGGCCTCATAGATCGCTTTTGGTTTAATGCCCAGCAGATCCTCGTATTCCTTTTCGTTAAGCAAAACCTTTAAGGGTAAAAAAATTACTTGATTTTCCTCGTAAAATTGCAATGGCAAGTCACAGCCGCTGTCAGTTAAAATTTTAACCGTCATGGGATTCACCTTCTTCAAATCAATTTAATGGAACCGTCTATTGTCCAATAGAAGCCATGAATCATATTCTTAAGTGTATCATTTAATGCTGGCCGATTAAAGTATAATCGTGTTAAGGCTAAAACGTAAAGGAGACAAAAAAAGAGCCGTTCCCCGCTGCAAAGAATAGTATCCAATCCAGTAAAAACTGCATCGGAAGGTCTCTTGACAAGCGGGAGCCGGTCTCTTTGATCAACCTCTGTATCGGTTAATCAGAATGATGTTTGAATGCTGTCTAACTCTTTTTGCAGTTCGTGGAGCTGCCTTTGCTCAGCGAGAGTGGTGTTTGCCCATGCTGATGACAGTGCATTTTTTGCTTTAGCAATCGCTTTCTGTTTATTCCATGAATCACAATTTTTGGCTAAATCGACAAAAATCTGTGCTTCTTGAAAAAGTCTGTTGCCCATTGCTCTAAATACCTCCACGTGTAGATTCGGTCACATTGGCCATTTTATGAGCCTCTGCCTCGGCATAGGTCATGTGAAAAGGGATACGTGCAGCGTGTTTTGATACGGAGTCAACACCTTGCTGTACAAAACGCTTTGATTTGTTACGTTTACCCATTTGAATCCCCTCCAAAAAAGAGTTTGAAGCTTGCAGGAGCTTCAATCATAGTATGTTCTTTTTCGTGAAGAATAGGAGGGAAAATAGTGGAATTACATTGCCTTCAAATTTAACAAGTTATTTAGGTAATAGCCGATGCCGTCTTCTTCATTCGTTAATGTAACATCATTAGCGATATTTTTTACCTCATCAATGCCATTTCCCATTGCGACGCCATGACCTGCATATTCCAGCATTTCTAAATCATTATCTTCATCTCCGAATGCAATGATTCTTGAAGGAGGAATGTCATAATAGTCTGCAGCATGTTTAAGACCGACTGCTTTATTAAGTCCACTTTTAATAATCTCGATGATAGGAAACGGAGCTCCCCAGCTGCGATGCTCAATCACTTCCGCATGAACATCTGCCAAATAGCGCCTAATATTCCTCACTTGCTCCTCGGTTGAATGAATTAGCAGACTGGTTGGGGAAGTGTTAAGGGATTTGCGCAGATCTCCTGTTGTGATATGCGTATCCTCGAAACTGAACAATTCCATCAGCTTTTCATCATGGTAATGCAAGTACACGTCATCCATCACTTCAGCGACAATATTATAGAATTGAAAGGAATTACAGGCATCGACAATTTCTTTTGCAACGGATATTTTAAGAGGTGAATGATATAATCCCCATGTGTGATCCTTTGGATGGTGGATAAATGCACCGTTAAAGTTGACAATTGGAGTGTCGAGCCCAAGCTCGCGGTAGTACATTTCCGATGAGCGAAAAGGACGTCCCGTTGCAATCATGACAATATGGCCTTGTTCCTTGGCTTTTTGGATAACGTTTTTTGTTTTTTTCGAAATAGTTTTGTCATCCTTTAATAGCGAACCATCTAAATCGAGCGCAATTAAATGTCTATCCATACTTACTCTCCCCCGTTTATTTATGTTTTCATTTCATGCAGGCACTTTTTGTTTTTCTAATAGTGTAATCTCTTTGGAAAACAAATGTCCACATGTTACACTTGAAATAGTAATGATGAAGATGTATACGTATTTAAGTGCTATAATCATTCATTGTAGAAAAATATTTTTCATGAATATGTTAACAATGAATTATTAACCTTTTGCTTTGGGATTGTAAAATAATATAATTTTTTCAACAGAACGGAGGATTTAGTTGTGATTATTGTTGAAAATAAGTATGTTGAACAGATCCCTGTTTTGCATATTGCAGATAAGGAACGATTTAATGACAAGCTTCCTTTTGTTATGTTTGTTCACGGCTTTACCAGTGCTAAAGAGCATAACCTTCATTATGCTTATTTACTGGCAGAAAAAGGCTTTCGCGTCATACTGCCTGAGGCTGCATACCATGGTGAAAGATATCCTGACGAGCTGAATACAGAACAAATGGCATTAAAGTTTTGGAATATTGTTCTGCAGACGATCGATGAGCTTGATATTCTGCGGCAATATTATGAAAGTGAAAATTTAATTGATACTGAACGAATCGGTCTTGTCGGGACTTCAATGGGCGGCATTGTGACGCTCGGCTCATTGACTCGTTATCATTGGATAAAGGCTGCTGTAAGTTTAATGGGTATGCCGCAATATGAAAAATATGCTCATTGGCAGCTGGAAATGTTGAAAAAAAAGGGTGTTCAACTTCCGCTCGACCGGGAGGAAATTGATCTCTTACTGGAAAAACTCAAGCATGTGGATTTGAGCAAACATCCAGAAGCGCTAGATAATCGGCCATTATTATTTTGGCATGGGAAACAGGATCCAATTGTCCCATTTTCCTACACATATGATTTTTATGAAAAAGTCAAACCACTATACAAAAGTACACCGGAGAAATTGCATTTTATTATCGATGAAAAATCAGGCCATAAGGTAAGCCGGGAAGGGCTGCTCAAAACGGTAGACTGGTTTGATATGTTTTTGGTGTAAAACATCCTGATTGACATGGATATTTTAAAAATATTATGGTTAAGCTGTTGAAAACTTCATAAGGAGATGAATAATATGGATGAGGCCTTAAAGGAAAATATATTAGGTGCTTTAGAATTAGTCGTAGACCCTGAAATCGGAATCGATATCGTTAATTTAGGACTAGTCTATGATATGAAATTAGATGAAGGGATACTAACAATCGATATGACCTTAACATCAATGGGGTGCCCGCTTGCCGGTATGATTGTTGATCAAGTAAAAAATGCCCTGAGTGATATCTCTGAAGTGAAGGATACGATTGTGAATATTGTCTGGACCCCGCCGTGGTCGAAAGATATGATGTCCCGTTACGCAAAGATTGCATTAGGAATAAAGTGAGGTCATTCTCTTGAAAAATAAAGTTATATTAGTCAGTTCAGATCAATTAGGCAGTGGAGAATCAGAGCTTGGGGAGGGAATTCTGGAAACCTTTTTTACTCTTCTTAAGCAGAGAGAGGAATTGCCGGCTGCTGTGTTTTGCATGAATCGTGGTGTGTTTACCTTGACCGATTCACACTTGGTATCATTGCAGTTAAAGGAATTGGAGGAAAAGGGCGTAGAGGTATTAGCCTGTAAAACCTGCGTCGATTATTATCAGATCGCAGATAAGCTGGTTGCAGGAAAAATAAGTGGCATGGCGAATTTTATCGAATTAGCTGCAAAATATGAAGTAATAACAATTTCGTAATCGGCTACTATCTGCGTCTACATTCCGAAAGTCATGCGGACAAAAAAGACAGGCAGTATGATATGAGGGACTGTGTTGCTAATTTTGCATGAAACACAGTCCTTATATTTAATGGGAAAAATAATTTTGAAGAAAATAGTACGATTTTTCGAACTATGTGAACATTCACTGACATCTGTGACAAAAGTAACATGAATTATATAATAACGCTGATAATATAAAGTAAGAAACTCTCATAAAGGAGTTGATTCATGTGACTACACAAAAAATTACCGACACATTCAATCGTCCGCTGAGAGATCTGCGTATTTCAATTATTGACCGTTGTAATTTCCGCTGTCAGTATTGTATGCCTGCAGATCTCTTTAGTTCTGATTTTGCTTTTTTACCGAAAAGTGAGTTACTATCTTTTGAAGAAATTGAAAGGATTGCAAGAATTTTCACGGAACTTGGAGTAGAAAAAATTCGTCTGACAGGAGGAGAGCCCTTACTGCGGAGCGATGTTCCAGTTTTAGTACAAAAGATTACTTCTTTAAAAGGGATTAAAGATATTGGTTTAACCACTAATGGAATATACCTCCCGAAGTATGCTGAAGAATTAAAAGCGGCCGGATTAAAACGGGTGAACATCAGCTTGGATACATTAGATGATGAATTATTCGGCCAAATTAACGGACGCAGGGTAGGTACACAGCCTGTACTAAAAGGAATTATGGCTGCAAAGAAGGCAGGTTTGGAAATAAAAATCAATATGGTGGTTAAGAAGGGTCTCAATGATCATGAAATTATTCCGATGGCTCAGTTTTGCAGGAGCAAAGAACTGAATCTGCGTTTTATAGAATTTATGGATGTTGGAAGTACCAATGGCTGGAGAATGGATGATGTTATCACCAAAAAAGAAATATATCATATATTGAAAGAGCATTTTGACATGCGACCAGCTAATCCCAATTATTTTGGTGAAGTAGCAAAGCGCTATATTTATACGGATAACAATGTGCATGTTGGTTTCATCACATCCGTTTCAGAAGCTTTTTGTTCTACTTGTACAAGGGCACGCCTTTCAGCAAATGGGCAAATGTTCACCTGTCTATTTAATGGCAACGGTCATAATATCCGTGATTTTATGCGCAGTGGCGCAAGTGATGATCAAATAAAGGAACGGATTATTAAAGTCTGGAATGGTAGGACAGATAAATATTCGGAGGAAAGAACAGCTGGAACAGTTCTCCAGCAAAAGAAAATAGAAATGTCGTATATCGGCGGATAAAAAAAATCCTTAAAAGGATTTTTTTTATTGATGTAGAATAGATGTTTTCCTGAGTGGATGTGGCGATTTGAATCATGTAGAAAGAAAAGAAGGGAATGAAAATCAAAATGGCGAAGCCGTTCATTTTCCAGATTACGGGATATCAGAATAGTGGAAAGACAACCTATTTAACGAAACTTTTATCACAATTATCTCTGCTTAATTTAAGAACAATGACGATTAAACACCATGGTCATGGTGGCAAACCGGATGTTGTAGAAGAATCTGATTCTGCGCACCATATTGCATCGGGAGCAGCAGCATCCATTGTAGAGGGGGGAGGAAGGCTGTTGCTGCAAACTGAGCAAATCTCTTGGACATTGGAGGATAAGATCAATCTTTTATCTGCCTTAAATCCGGATGTTATTTTAATTGAAGGACATAAATTTGCAGCCTATCCTAAAATGGTATTTTTGCGGAATAATAATGACTTTCATCTTTTAGAGAAGTTAGGAAATGTTATCTGCATTATTTATCAAGAAGAAAAACCGGATATGGGTGGTCTTTCACTTCCATTATTTCATCGTTCTGATTCGGAATCTGTAGAATGGATAGCAGATTACATCGCGAGTCAAGTGTCAAAATTGTGAATAAACGATAAAATGATAAAAAGTACTAAAAAATTCAAAAAAAATTAACAAAATTGTCGAAAATGTAACTTTAGTCACTGTTATTTATCCTATTTCATATTACGATCAGAATAAGAAGAATGTTCATAATTGAGATGGGACTGAGGTGAAGTTTTTTGGGGATGATACAAACACTTTTATGGATTATTTATCCTTATATGGTTGGTGTCATTTTTACAATGGGGATTGTATGGAATTGTGATATAACAGAATTGTATCAGGATAATAATCATATGAATCGTAAAAGCAAAATGTTTAGAAAAACTGTAAAAGGATTAATGTTTCTAAGCGTTTCGACTGGGCTTGCAGTTCTTATATTTTATGGATTTGATCAGGATTCGCTTCATCTATTTCAATGGCTGGTAAGTCTTATTTCGTTAAGACCTGATATGGAATTGATTTCGAATCTTTCAATGCTATCGCGCATGCACATTGTTTTAGTCTTGACCTGTCTATTGATGATATCCTTTACGAAGTATATTAATTACTTGCTACATCCGTTTTTGTATTATCGAAAGCAAAGTAGAATATAAGTCATTGAAAAACCGCTGATTTTTTATTGGCGGTTTTTCCATTAGTAAACAACTAGGCAAAGCGAGGTTACTATGTATTCGAAATTAAATAATTCTGCTTGACTAGCATGATCGACCTATTGTTCATGTTATAATCCAGCAATTCTTTTTTGTGTCGAGCGTATTTTGTGATGCAATTCACTCTTTCCAGGGAGTTCTTTTGATATAGTAAGCTATGTAGTGTTATGCAACCGCTTTTTTAGCGGTTACAAATAGATGCATATCTTCTATTGAAGACTGGAGTGAAAGAACATGAAGCTATTTTTGCCTAAACAGCATGGTGCTTGGGCGATGCTCATTATTCCGTATTGGTTAGGTGTCGCAGCATCCGATTTTTTGTGGCAGCATATCCCTTTTTTTATTGGCTGGATACTGCTATATTTAGGGACATATCCATTCCTGCTGCTTTTTAAAGGAAAGAAAATCTCTTTTTATTCAAAGTGGACGCTTTTGTATATGATTCCGGGAGTGTTGCTGTTGTTCATTCCGCTGCTGTCAAGACCCAGCATCATTTGGTTCGGATTATTGATGCTTCCGTTATTTTCCCTTAATATATGTTTTTCCTATAAAAATAACGACCGGGCGCTTATGAATGATATTCTGGCGATTTTAATTTTTTCTATTGTCGGGCTTGCAAGCAGTTATTTAGCGAAAGGCAGCATAGGTTCATTAGATTTGAGAATATTCATTGTGAATATTCTATTCTTTATCGGATGTACTTTTTATGTCAAAACCATGATTAGAGAGAAAAAAAATCAAGTGTATAAATGGATTTCCTTCAGCTATCATGTACTTGTACCGTTTATTCTGTTTGCCTGCCATGAATGGATGGCTGCAATTGCTTTGCTGCCGAGTCTTTTTAGAGCAGTATTTTTCTATGGGAAAACATATAGTGTAAAAAAAATCGGCATCCTTGAGATTGTCAATGCTGCTTTGTTTTTTTTCATCATGCTCACAAGCATCATGACAGCATCATAAGATCTGTCTCAAAAGAAAAGGTGTCAAGCAACTATCCACACAATATCTCGTGTCACTTTACATAAGTCTACACTGGACAGAGATCAAGGGTGGATGCCTGACACCTTATGGGACAGCCCCTTTATGAGTTATTTTATATTACAAATATCAATCGGACAATTTTCACAATCAATTTCATTTTTTAGATATTCCAGATCATGGATTGTAATGATCCCTTTATTGATGGACAGCATCTTTTGTTTCCGTAAATCACTTAACAGGCGATTGACCACTTCCCGAGATGTTCCGCAAAAGTTAGCCAGTTCCTGATTGGTCAGCGGCAGATTAATGATGATTCCCTCATTGCATTGTTGACCATAGCTGTTTGCCAGGCGTATCAAAGTAGAATATAAAGCCCCTTTTTTGCCATGGAGGACTAAATCGCGAAATTTTGTTTGGGATTTTCTGTGCTGTACACTTAGCCATTTCATAAATTCTAAGGCTAATTCGCCGTCTTCTTCAAGTCTTTTTTCCAATGTGTCCTTTAATATAACAGCTACCGTTCCGTCTTCAATGACCTTTGCATTAAGCATGTATTGAGGTGCTTCCTGGAATAATGATAATTCCCCAACTAAATCACCTGCTGAGCATAATCGTATGGTGAGTTCACGGCCATCTTTCACTATTTTACTTACTTGAATAATACCGCTTTGAATAATAAAGAGCTCGGTGGCATCCAAACCTTCTTGGTACAAAAAAGTTCCTCGTTCAACTTGACGGATATGGTGAACAGATTGCAAAATTTCTGAAAGCCCTGATGAAATATTGGATAAAGTGATCATGAAATGCTCACCCCTCTTTGGATGATATCCTCTTTATAATTATATTGATAAAACATTATGTTGATTCAGAAATCGTTATAGGAAAATTATATATAATATAATACTATCATTGTAGTGTTATTCCTGTAAAGTTTCAGAAAAAAAGATTGATTTTATAATACTAAATTTTTATAATGGTAGAAGCATATGTTATATTTATTAAATAAAATGATTAAATATTCAATGCTATTTTGCGGAGGTGGAAGGAAATGAAGGTTTCAGTTATAGGAACAACAGGATATGGTGGTGTTGAACTATTACGGATTTTACAACGGCATCCTGCATTTAATATTCAATCCATCCACTCGTCAAAAGGCGAAGCACCGATTTGGGAGGAATATCCTCATTTATATGAATTAAATCATCAAATACTGGAGACTATTGTGCCGGAAAAAATTGCTGAAGAAGCAGATTTAGTTTTTCTTGCTACTCCTTCCGGTGTTTCAGGTCAGCTTGCTGCTCAATTTGCCGGGATGGATATTAAAGTGATTGATTTATCAGGAGATCTACGTTTGAAAAATCAAGATGATTATATTAAATGGTATAAACGTGAACCGGCACCGCAGTATGCAATTGATAAAGCAATATACGGACTTAGTGAATGGCACCGTGAAAAGATTGCCGGTGCAGATTGGATATCCAATCCGGGCTGCTATGCAACTTCTGCACTTTTAGGTTTGGCACCCGTAGTGCAAGAAAATCTGATCGATCCAAAAACAATTATTATAGATGCTAAATCGGGAACATCCGGTGCCGGCAGAAAACCTACTAGAATGAATATGTTTGCTGAAATGAGCGGGAATTTTAAAATATATAAGGTAAATGAACACCAGCATATTCCGGAAATTGAGCAACAGCTAATTGAGTGGAACAGGCAGATTCAGCCGATTACTTTTTCTACTCATTTATTGCCGATTTCCAGAGGAATTATGGCTACGATTTATGTTCAACTGCAACAAGACTTGAGTATCTCAAAGATAAATGAACTATATCAGGAACATTATAGCGATGCTCCGTTTGTCCGAGTTTTTCCAGAGGGACATTACCCTTCCATTAAGGGGGTCTGTGCTTCAAATTATTGTGATATTGGATTACATCTCGATGAGCGAACAGGAAGATTAACCATCGTCTCAGTCATTGATAATTTAATGAAGGGAGCTGCCGGGCAGGCAGTTCAAAATGCAAATATTATGAACGGACTTGAGGAAACGACCGGAATTGATTTTATCCCGCTTTACCCATAACAAAGACAGGGAAGCCTTGCTGGCCGCACAGAATCAGGTATGTGACAGATGATAAAGGAGGAACCACTGTGCATGCACTTACTAATCAAAACGAAATAAAGGAAATCGCGTCCGGCAGCTTCTTAACGCCAAAAGGTTTTAAGGCTTCAGGTGTCGAGGCAGGAATAAAAGGAACAAAAAAGGATATTGGCTTAATCATCAGTGAAGTGCCGGCTGTTTGTGCAGCAGTTTATACGACTAATCAATTTCAAGCAGCACCGTTAAAAGTTACCCAGGATAGTATCGCTCAAGAAGGCTATATTCAAGCTGTAATTGTCAATAGCGGTTGTGCCAATGCATGTACTGGTGAGCAAGGGATTCGTGATGCATATGCGACGAGAAAGATCGTGGCAAATAAGTTCGCTCTTGATGAGCATCTTGTGGCAGTTGCGTCTACAGGTGTAATTGGTGTAAATCTGCCAATGGAGAAAATCGCAAAAGGTATTGAACAATTACATCCTGGTTCTTCTCAGGAGCATGTAGAAGATTTTCAACACGCCATTCTGACAACTGATACGGTTATGAAGAAGTGCTGCTATTCTGCAGTCATTGATGGAAAAACTGTTACGATGGGGGGCACGGCAAAAGGTTCGGGAATGATCCATCCGAATATGGCTACCATGCTCGGCTACATTACGACTGATGCCAATGTTGAACAGGGAGCACTGCAACAGGCATTAAGAGGCATAACAGAAAAATCGTTTAATCAAATCACTGTAGATGGTGATACCTCTACAAATGATACGGTATTAGTGCTGGCGAACGGACTGGCTGCTAATGTTCCATTATCAGCAGAACATCCTGAATGGGATCTATTTTTGGAGCTTTTGTCTAGGACATGTGAAAGTCTTGCGAAACAAATTGCAAGGGACGGCGAAGGGGCAACTAAGTTGATCGAAGTTGAAGTTCGTGGAGCTATGGATAACTTAGATGCCAGAATGATGGCAAAGCAGATTGTCGGCTCCAGTTTGGTGAAAACTGCTGTTTATGGTGCGGACGCCAACTGGGGAAGAATCATCAGCTCAATTGGTCAGACAAAAGGGAATATAAATCCCCAAACAGTGGATATTGCCATTGGACCGATTGAAATGCTGAAAAACAGCGAGCCGCTTCCTTTTTCTGAAGAGGAGGCACTGCAGTATCTCAAGGGAGACTATATTCAAATAGTAGTGGATCTGCACAATGGTGAAGCCGTGGGAAAGGCATGGGGCTGCGACCTATCCTATGATTATATAAAAATCAATGCAAGCTATCGAACATAATAAGAGAGATGAGTAGAATGAAAAAAATCGTAATCAAATGCGGAGGCAGTGTTCTGGATCAATTAACCCCTGACTTTTTTAAGTCTCTGAAGGCACTTCAGGAAAAAGGGTACCAGCTAATCTTTGTTCATGGCGGCGGTCCTGATATAAATAAAATGCTGTCTATGTATCAGGTTGAACCTGAATTTTATAATGGATTGCGAAAGACAACAAAGGCAACATTGGAAATTGTTGAATTGGTTCTTTCGGGACAGACAAACCGGAAGCTTGTCAGCAAGCTGATGGAAAATGGTCTGCTGGCTGTAGGATTAAACGGCAGTGATGGTGGGTGTCTGCAGGGGAAGTTGATCGATGAAGCTTCTTTAGGATTTGTCGGTGAAATTACAGCTGTAAATGACAAATTGATCTCTATTCTTATGGATGAAGGATTTATTCCGGTAATGACACCTATTGCCATTAATGGGGACGGTCAAAAGCTGAACATTAATGCTGATTATGCAGCCGCAGCTGTCGCGGGAGCAATAGGTGCGGATCAATGCATCTTTGTAACGGATGTTCCTGGCATCATGGTAAATGGCGCGGTCGTACCTCAAATGGAAAAAGTAGAGGTTGAAGGCTATATTGAAGACGGTACGATTTATGGCGGTATGATTCCAAAGGTAACATCCGCGATGTCTGCATTGGAAAAGGGTCTTTCAAGCGTGATGATTGTATCAGGGAAAACTGCTTTTTTTAATGGCACAGAGTGGAAGGGCACGAATATTATTAGAAAAGAGATGAATAATCATGAGTAACCTATTCCCGACTTACAGCAAGTGGGAAGTGGAGCCTGATTGGGCTGAGGGCAGTTATTTATATGGAAAAGATGGTAGAAAGTATTTAGATTTCACATCTGGTATTGGGGTATGCAATCTGGGTCACCGCCCGCCAACTGTGGAAGCAGCTGTCCAAAAGCAATTGAAAAAGTTTTGGCATGTATCTAACTTGTTTCCTGTTGAAATCCAGGAAACAGCTGCTCAGAAATTAGCAAAAGCTGCCGGCATGGATCGGGTCTTTTTTGCTAACAGCGGAGCTGAGGCCAATGAGGCTGCAATAAAGCTTGCCAGAAAGGCCACCGGAAGAAATAAAATGATTACTTTTCTTCAATCCTTTCATGGACGTACGTATGCAACCATGTCTGCAACCGGGCAGGATAAGATTAAGAAGGGATTCGGCCCAATGCTCGAAACCTTTACGTATCTTCCTTTTAATGATCTAAAAAGTTTAGAAGCGGAAATGAATGGTGAAGTTGCTGCTGTTATGCTTGAGGTTGTCCAAGGGGAAGGCGGCATCCATCCGGCTGATCAAGAATTTCTGAAGGGGGTTGAAAGTTTATGCAAATTGCATGGCTCTCTTTTCATTGTGGATGAAATTCAAACGGGGAACGGACGTACCGGAAAACCATTTGCATTTCAGCATTATGGGCTTAAGCCGGATATTATCTCAACAGCTAAAGGACTGGGCAGTGGCTTTCCTATCGGAGCGATTATAGCAAAAGAAAACTTAAAGGATGTATTTGGACCTGGATCCCATGGAACTACCTTTGGCGGAAATCCTGTGGCAATTTCAGCTGCAATTGCCACAATGGAAGTTCTTTTCGATAAAGAATTTCTTGCAGAAGTAAATAATAAGGGGAATTTCCTAAGAAACAGTTTGAAGGAACATCTGCAGTCAATACCAATGGTCAAGGAAGTCAGAGGCCTTGGCATGATGATTGGGATTGAAATCAATCAAAGTGCTGCAACGATTCTTGCTGATTTAAGAAAGGCTGGGCTGATTGCTCTTTCAGCAGGAGAACAGGTCATAAGACTGCTTCCACCGTTGACTGTGACAGAAGAGGAAATGAAACAGGCCGTTGCTATTCTTACTAGAGTTTTACAAGAAAAAGTTACAACAGCCTAATTTATTAGGCTGTTGTAACTTTTCAATTGACTGTATATTTATTAATTTAGTATAATAAATATACATTTTAACAGATTAAGAGAGCAGATCTTTTCTTTAGGGTTCTGTCGTTATCAAAGCTTATTGGTTTTTATGATACTTGATGACGGCGTTTCCCCGCAGACGGAAGTCTATTTTAGCATACATTGGGGTGTAGGAGATGAAAGGTTATTTACAGTTGAGCAGTGGTGATTATTTTCAAGGTAAGTGGCTTACAGATGCACCTGCCGGGGAAGTAAAAGGCGAGATCGTATTTTTTACAGGTATGACTGGCTATCAAGAAGTATTAACAGATCCTTCATATAAAGACCAAATTATTGTATTCACATACCCGTTAATCGGGAATTATGGAATAAATGAAACGAATTTTGAAAGCAAAAAACCGCATGTGGCTGGTGTCATTGTATACGAAGCAAAACAAACTGCTTATCATTATGAAGCTCGTTATTCATTGGTTGAATATTTGCAAAAGTGGGGCATTCCGTTGCTGGGGCATATTGATACAAGAACTGTGGTAAAAAAGATCCGCAGCGAGGGCACAATGCCTGCTGTTCTCTCAAAAGAGAAGAGTACAGGAAACTTCATTGATCATATCGACGATGTCAACAAGGTAAGGAAAGTGGCGTCACAAAAACCGCAAAGCTATGGCAGCGGGGATCATCATATTGTATTAGTTGATTTTGGAACGAAAAAATCAATTATCGAAAGCTTAGTAAAGCGAGGTTGTAAAGTTACAGTTGTGCCAAACCAAATGTCTTTTGAGGAGATAAGGAGTTTGAAGCCGGATGGGATCCTTCTTTCAAATGGCCCGGGAGACCCAAAAGAACTCTTGGATGTATTGCCGACAGTGAAGAATCTTATCAGACATTATCCGCTTTTGGGGATATGCCTCGGGCATCAGATTGCCTCTTTAGCACTTGGGGCAAGTACAGAAAAGCTGACTTTTGGCCACCGCGGTGCCAATCATCCTGTTACAGACTTGACGACAGGAAGAGTATTTATGTCATCACAAAACCACAGCTATGTTGTGGAGCCTAAAAGCTTAAAAGGTACAGGTTTGAGAGTACGTTTTACCAATCTTCATGATCACTCCATCGAAGGTCTGGTACACAGCGTATATCCGCTTCAGACCGTTCAGTTCCATCCAGAAGCCCATCCTGGACCAGGAGAAAGTGATTATATTTTCAATGAATTCATGGAAACAGTAAAAGCTAACAACGGGAGAGTATTTGCATATGCCTAAAGATACAACGCTCCATTCAATCCTTGTGATCGGCTCCGGACCAATCGTTATCGGTCAGGCAGCTGAATTCGATTATGCTGGCACACAGGCCTGTATGGCATTAAAAGAAGATGGGTACGAAGTGATTTTAGTTAATGATAATCCTGCTACCATCATGACCGATCATAGCTTTGCCGATCGCATATATTTTGAACCACTGACAGCAGATGTGTTAGAGAAGATTATTGCAAAGGAAAAGCCGAACGGACTGCTGGCAACTCTAGGCGGGCAGACCGGCTTGAATCTGGCCTTTGAATTAAGCGAAAAAGGAATATTGCATAAATACGGAGTCAAGCTTCTCGGTAGCTCTATCGAATCAATCAAAAAGGGTGAGGATCGGGAAGCTTTCCGGGAATTAATGTTTCAATTAAAGGAGCCTGTTCCGGAAAGTACGATCGTTCACACTCTGGAGGAAGCCATCCATTTCGCTGAGGAAATTGGCTTTCCGATAATTGTTCGTCCTGCTTATACATTAGGAGGCACTGGCGGCGGAATTGCGAATTCCATGGAGGAGTTGAACAACCTTGTAACCGGAGGGTTAAATGAAAGTGCCATTCATCAATGCTTAATTGAAAAAAGTATTGCAGGCTTTAAAGAAATTGAATATGAAGTCATGAGAGATGCCAATAACACTTGTATTACAATTTGTAATATGGAAAATATTGACCCGGTCGGTATCCATACGGGGGATTCCATTGTCGTGGCTCCATCACAGACATTGACGGATGAAGAATATCAAATGCTTCGTTCTGCCTCGATTAAAATCATTTCCGCTTTAAATATTATTGGAGGCTGCAATATTCAATTTGCTCTTGATCCAAACAGCAAAAACTATTATTTAATTGAAGTCAATCCTCGAGTCAGTCGTTCTTCCGCTCTGGCATCCAAGGCAACCGGTTATCCGATTGCCCGGATGGCAGCGAAATTATCGATTGGTTATTTATTAAATGAAATCATTAATCCTGTTACAGGTGATACGTATGCGAGTTTTGAGCCTGCCCTTGATTATGTAGTGGTCAAAATACCTAAATGGCCTTTTGATAAATTTCCTTCGCTTGAACGAAAACTTGGGACGCAAATGAAGGCAACTGGTGAAGTGATGGGCATTGAACGTAATCTGGAACGCTCTTTGCTAAAGGCGATCCATTCATTAGAGGTTAAGGTCAATGATCTAAAGCTGCCTTCTTTAGGCAACTTAACACTTGAGGAACTGCAAGCGAAATTATTGCAGCAAACAGATGAACGTTTCTTTATTCTCTTTGAATTATTGCGAAGGGGATCTACGATAGAGGCACTGCATGAGCACACAGGTATTGATTTATTTTTCTTGCAGTGCTTTAAAGGGATGATCGAAAAAGAGCAGGAGATTGTCCATGCTCATTTCAATTCGGTCACAAAAGAGCAGCTGCAGGAATGGAAGGAAAAAGGTTTTAGTGATCGTTTCATTGCCAGTGAATGGGGGATGACTGAAAGTGACATTCGTAAAAGACGAAAAGAATTCTCGATTCTCCCTGTGTACAAAATGGTAGATACTTGTGCGGCAGAATTTGAAGCCAAATCCAATTATTTTTATTCCAGCTATTTTGGTGAAAATGAGCAAATACCAAGCAAGAAACATAAAGTGGCGATCATCGGTAGCGGACCAATTCGAATCGGTCAGGGAATTGAATTTGATTATTGCTCAGTGCACGGTGTGCTGGCCTTGAAGCAGGAAAATGTAGAAACGATTTTGATCAATAATAATCCGGAAACAGTAAGTACAGATTTTGCTACGGCAGATCGTCTCTATTTTGAACCTCTAATATTGGAAACGATCCTAAATATCATCGAAAGTGAAGGAATTTCAGAAGTAATCGTACAATTTGGGGGACAAACTGCACTAAATCTGGCAAAACAGTTAGAAGAGTATGGTGTAACTCTGCTTGGTACGAATTCACACTCAATAGATTTATTGGAAGACCGTGATTTATTTTATCAAATGCTTGATCAACTGGATATTCCTCATATTCAGGGGGATATTGCCTATGATGAAGATCAGATTATTTCATTGGTGAAGAAGATCGGTTATCCTGTACTAATTAGACCTTCTTATGTCATTGGTGGAAAGGGCATGGAAAGAATTAATCATGAAGGCGATTTACTCTCATATCTACAAAATAGTGATATCCCTTATCCGGTTCTTGTCGATCGATTCATGCAGGCATCTGAAGCAGAACTTGATCTCGTGGCAGATGGAGTCAATATATGTGTACCTGCTATGATGGAGCATGTTGAAAAAACAGGTGTTCATTCCGGAGACAGCATGTCCGTTTTACCTGCTACGAAACTAACGAAAAATGCTAAAATGAAAATGAAACAGTATGCGGAAAAGATCGTTCAGAAAGTTGAATATAAAGGGCTTATGAATATTCAATATATCGTGGACGGCGATGATGTGTATCTTCTTGAGGTGAATCCGCGTGCTAGTCGTACGGTTCCTATTGTGAGCAAAGTAACAGGAGTTCCGCTTGTTCAGCTTGCGACAAAAATATTGCTTGGGAAATATTCATTGTCGAAGGCAGAGATTGAATTAGACACGCATATCCCTTACGTATGTGTGAAATATCCTGTATTTTCCAATTATGCGTTAAAGGGTTTGGATTCAAAGGTAAGCCCAGAAATGCGTTCCACCGGTGAAGGAATTTCGATTGCTGCAACATATGAGGAAGCCTTGCGTAAGGCATTTCATCTTTCGTTAAAGCATAAGAAGGGACACTCTATTTTAGTAAGTACATTAGAGCATCTAGAGCAAGCAACAGAGCTTGCCACAAAAGCCGGAGTTACACTAAGATTGGCAGAAAGTACAGACAAAGGATTAGCAGATTGTGAAACCATCGCTTACTATAATCCAAATGGCGGGCCAGAAGATAAGTACTTCCGTTCTTTAGCAACAAGAAATCGTATGATTACATTGACGGAAAAAGAAAGCCTGATTGCCTTTCTTACCGCTCTAGCCATAAAAGATTTTACCGTTCATTCCATTGAGGAATGGCATAATTTGCTGAAAAGGAATGTGAAAGCAATATGATTACAGTAACTGAGAAAGAACTCAATTTGAAAAAACTTAATTTAAAGGGAAAAGATTTTTTAACATTGGCTGATTTTTCAAAAGAAGAAATTCTAGAATTATTGGAAAATGCCAAGAAAATTAAAGAGGCCCTGTTAAAAGGGGAAGCATTTCAGCCGTTAAAAGGAAAAACACTGGGTATGATTTTTGAAAAATCCTCTACAAGAACCCGTGTTTCTTTTGAAGCCGGTATGCTTCAATTGGGAGGGCATGCTTTATTCTTAAGCAGCAATGATTTACAAATCGGCAGAGGAGAACCAATCTCTGATACAGCACAGGTGTTGTCACAATATTTAGACGGCATCATGATCCGCACGTTTGAGCATGAGAAGGTTGAAGAACTGGCAAAATATGCAAAGATTCCAGTTATTAATGGCTTGACGGATATGTTCCACCCATGCCAGGTACTGGCTGATTTGTTAACGATTCAAGAATGCAAAGGAACGGTGAAAGGATTAAAGATGGCTTATATCGGGGATGGAAATAATATGGCACATTCTTTAATGATTGGCGCAGCGAAGGTGGGAATGGATATTTCCATTTCTTCTCCATCAGGTTATAAACCAAATGAAGAAGTCGTTCAAAGAGCAAAGGGATTTGCCCAGGAAAGCGGCTCACACATTGTTATAACAGAAGATCCGGTTGAAGCAGTGACAGGGGCGGATATCATTTATACGGATGTCTGGGCAAGCATGGGACAGGAAAAAGAAAGTATAGAACGTATGAAGGCTTTTGCTGAAAACTATCAGGTGAATGAAGAACTGGTAAAGCATGCGAAAGAGGACTATATGTTTCTTCACTGCCTGCCGGCTCATCGCGGTGAAGAGGTAACGGCTGAAATAATTGACGGCAGCCATTCGGTGATCTTCCAGGAAGCCGGAAATAGAATGCATGCTCAAAAGGCATTATTAGTGGAATTACTTTAAATTTATGGAAACACCCGTACTTCACGGCCGAACGCGAAGTACGGGTGTTTTATGATTAATACAAGCCGTCTCTCAAATGTGTTAATTTGTGCTCATGAACGATGTTAAATAGAGCATAATAAACATAAAGCACAAAGGGGGATTTGATTTTTATGGGACAAAACCGTCAATTTAAGCCAGGGCAAAAGGCTCCAAATAATGGTATTTACATTGAAATTGGCGAAACAGGAAGTAATGTCAATAATCCACAAAGACTAAAATTAAAAGCAGGAGATGTTTTTCCGGAAGTCTCGAATCACAATCGTCTTTGGACCTATCAAAGAAAGCCATAATAAAGACTAAGGAGCTGTCCCATAAGGTGTCAGGCATCCACGATTGATCTATATTCCGTGCAGATTGATGCAAAGGAGTATTGGATTGTGGTGCTTGACACCTTT
>NZ_CAMLDX010000060.1 GCF_946478885.1 uncultured Bacillus sp.
TCAGCGCCGATGGTAGTTGGGGCTTTGCCCCTGTGAGAGTAGGACGCCGCCAGGCCAAACCCCTAATAGAATCTATTAGGGGTTTTTTAATATACTTGATGACTATCGGGGTTGTTCAGAACAGAGAGTTTCTGGACAGCCTCTTTCTGTTTCCTACAGATAAAGAATCCTTTACTTAGGGAGTAGAACGGTTGAGTAACTGGAGTTATTAAAAGAGTTTAATATGATATGATATATATAGGGAATATACTTTTCGATTCGGTCCCTGCATGGGAATTTGCTAGTATGTTAGAGAGAGGAGCCATTTACCCTATGGAGAAAGAAGTTGCATCGAAGAATGCAGAATTTGAAGAGCGGCGTAGATATTTTAGAGTCGACCTTCCCTTTCCTTTGCTTGCCTCAATGACTCTGATTAAAATTCAAGAAAAAAATGTAGATCTTGGCCAAACCGAGGTTTTGGTAGAAAACCTTGGTTTTGGGGGATTGCGCTTTTTATCTGATATTAAATTGGTCATTCATCCGGAAATCATTCTTGAGATTCAAACTGAGATTCTGGGACAGACCGTTCAAATGTATGGCAATGTGGTATGGATGAAGAGAGTTAAGTCCGGCATTTATCAGTATGGCCTGGAATTTTCAATGGATGAAAGTGAACGACCGATACAGTTATTTAATCAATTAGCCATCCTCTTAAGAAAAAGCTCATTAGTCAGTGATTGCAGCTTTGTGACAACTGACCGATACTGCTTTTTTACGTCGAAGAAACAGTAAAACGGGATTAGTGTTCTGTATCAGTCATTTACTATACCATCTGTTTGAGCATTAATTGTAAAATTCTTGTTTATTTTGGAAGGCTATATGCAATCGAAGGAGTCAGGCACCACAATAAGTTTGGCGCCTGACTCCTTAGGGATGGAAGTGCTTTTTTCACATAAAACGCAATGATACAAAAATACTTGTCTATGGAGTGGGTGGATTTAAATAAAAATAGGAAAGGTGGACTTATAGCCTGTATATATGTTATCAAAACGAAGGGCTGTCATCTAGCGAAGAGTATTTGTCTTGATGGTGTGCATATCATGCGATGAGCAGGATTGCTGGGAAGGCGATACATAAAGGATGGCTGGGTAAAAAATGAGCTTGGGAACGCAGCAGTTATTTTTCTAATCAACTAAAACCGTTCGTTACAGGTTAAGCGTTAAATCGTAAAGCGGAAAGACGAATCCGTTCACTATACTATTTGAGAAAGAGTGTACGTACTTTGTTACCCACAAAGCTAAGGGTTGCTGACACTTCCCAACTCATTTGGTGCATAAGCACCCATGAAGGTATTGTTGCGGCAATACCCTCATGGGTGCTTACGCCTCTAAATATTTATCAGCAAGCGGTACTTCAATTTCAGCGGTATAATTCACCCTATCAATCCGGCTGGATAACAATTCGACCTGACGAGCCAGTTTGTCTGCCCGTTTTTTGAATTCTGCAGGGTCAAATAAAGCGATTTGTTCCATGATTACACCCGAGTTGTGCTGAACATTGTATTCTCGCTTTTTTGTGTTGGCGAGAATTTTGAGAAGATTAAGCCGCCCGCGCAGCTGCTTGGCTGTTTCGATCGCGCGAATCATCGAGATAGAATTGCCATCCCATTCAATAAGATTACTTAAATTAGCCTTTTGAATAATCTCCTTTAATTCCAATATATCCTGCTGAACGGTTGTTAGCTCTTGGAATGCAGCCTCAACTGTCATTTCATAGGGTGCATAGGTTTCCCCTTTTGGCACTTCAATTACATGGATATTAAAAAGCTCACTTTCCAATTCACCAACCTTTTTATTAAGACAGGAAAGCAAATTAATTGCTTGTGCTAATGTGATTTTCACTCGATCGCTCCCCTCGGCAAAATCTTATACTACTATGTTAGCATAAATACAAATTTTGGTAAAACTATAAAGGTGATTTTTACTATTTTGTCGAAAAGCCGATATTTAAGTAAAAGTGGCCGATATCCGGACGAGAGTGGCCGATATATCGCAGAAGGTGGCCGATATCTAGGAAAAAGTGGCCGATACATGAGCGGAAGTTGCGGTCGCCCCCAGTGAATACAACGGATCTCGGAGAGAGTGATGGAGATTTTGCCCATCCCCATCACTTAAATTGCTTATTTATACACTTTCATTGGCAGATTGGTTAAGGATTGCCCTGTAGCAGAGGCAGTTAAATTTTTCTCTAATTCAAAGCTATCCACTGGTTCGATACGGGAAAATTGCTGCAGGAAAGTTTCCAATGCAATTTTCATTTCCAGGCGGGCAAGAGGGGCTCCTAAACAAATATGTGGTCCGTTTCCAAAAGTTAAATGCCTGTTATTGTTAGAACGATGTATGTTCAGTGTGAACGGATCTGCAAACATTTTCTCATCCATATTGCCGGCACTCATCCAGGCGATGACGACATCCCCTTTTTTTAATGAAACGCCTAATAAATCATTATCCTGTTTCACTGTACGATCCCTTTTTGAGATATGGAAGCGATAACGGAGCATTTCCTCGACGGTGTTTGACACCAATTCTGGATGATTCCTCAGTTTGCCGTAAAGGGATTCGTCATCATAAAGCAGGGAGAAGAACGAATTGGCAATTGCATGGCTGGTTGTTTCAACTCCCGCACCGAGAAGGAGCATGGAGGCCTCGATAATCTCTTCATCGGTAAACCTTGCCCCGTCTACTTCTGCCCGGATTAAGTCAGAAAGAACATCATCGGAAAGATTGGTCCTTTTTTGCACGACTATCGGATAAAGGTACTGATAATACTCCTTTGCCGCGATTTGTTTTTCCCGTTCAATGTCCTCAAGCTTTTCCTTGTCGTATGGCTGGAACAAAATATCGACCCATTCTTTGAACTGATCAAGATCCTTCAGCGGCACGCCAAATATATGGGCGATTACAAGACTAGGCAGAGGAGCTGCCAGGGTATCTACAATATTAGTGGTTGAGTCTGCTTCAATGTCCGCAATAAGTTCGGCTGCAATCTGCCGAATACGAGGCTCCCAATCCGACAATCTGCGGGGGGTGAAAGCGGCAGCAAACAGCGAGCGGCTCTTCCGATGCTGCGGAGGATCCACAAGAGTAAGGTTGGTGGGGTGTGAGGGTTTAGGTTGTTTATGTTTAGTTCCAACAAAAATGGTTGTTCGTTCACCTACACTTGAAAAATATTCATAATTGCTGAGTACCTGCTTTACATCTTCATAGCGAAACACATTCCACGTATCAGTTAATTCATGATAATACACAGGGTGGTGCTCAAGCATTTCTTTATACCAATGCAATGGAAAAAATTCTTCGGCACGCGATTGAAAATTCGAAATTTCCTTCAAGGCAATGATTTCTTTATTCATGAAAATCCTCCCTTATAATGGAATATCCTCTAATTTACTCTATTTAAAGTACTTTAAACAGAGTAAATAGCAACAAAAATTTATTCGCAAAAATTAGGGCATAGTGACTACCAAATAATGGAATATCGTTGCTAAGTAAGCATATACAGTCAAGACAGCATCGAACAGTGGAACCATACAATCAGGCTTTGCCAAAATAAGTCTGGACCATACGGAAGATCGAATGAAGGAGAATTCGTATGATACAATTTATTGTAAAAAGGACTGGGTAGGAGAAGGGGGAATATTCTTGTCTCTTTCGTTATTTATTCTTGGCAATCTAGCAGAGGAGCGTTGTCATCCATATAAATTAAAAAAACAATTACTGGAAGTACTGGCATTCAATAAAATGAGTGAAGGCAAATTTTATCATAACTTTGAGGTGTTGCAGAGAAAAGGACTCATTGAACCGGTCGAAACCGTTCAGGAGGATCACCGGCCAAACAAAACCCTTTACGGGATTACTTCTGCTGGAAGGAAATATCTTGAAGAAGAAATTTATAACAGCTTTAAAAAAATATCGAAGATAGAAGAACTGTATATTTCTCTCTTTTTATTGAAATACATTGACCCGGCGAAGGCCGCATTTTTCCTAGAGGATACGATCCGCCAGGAGGAAAAGAATCTGGACGAAAGGGAGAGAAAGCATCAGGAAGCGATCGCCAAACGAATAGAATCATTAGACGCCGGACAACGGAAGTCGGTGGAATTCATTAGGGAGCTGAAATCCATCCAATCGAAACAGAATATCCAGCTGATGAAAAAAGTACTCACCTTTTTAATGCAACTCAACGAATGAGAAAAAGGCCATCTCCATTTAAAGCCAAGCCTCAATATAACTATCCTAATTCTAGAAAAAATAGAACTGCTAACCAGACAGTGCGGAAAAAGCTGCGTAAATAAGCTTAAAATCAATCCTCCTTGGCAAGAATTTCTTTGCTAAAGGAGGTGCTTAAATTTGGTCTTCCAGCCTCAAAATAATAGCATAAAAGAATACCGAGAAAATAGAGTATATTCATTCGTTACAACCTCACTACACTTGAACTTCTCATGACTAAAGTCACGAGATTCTTGGGAAGAGAGCATACTTGATCCTACACTTCAAACATCGGTTTCTCTTATCTACCAAGCCATCCCCGTAGTTCCTACGGTTTTTAGTGTTAACATACGTCGGTTGATGAACATAGCTAAAGCTATGCTTCAACCAAAGCCGTTTCATCTACACGACTGAAGTCGCGAGTATTCTTGGCTATTTGATAAAAAACGCCATCCTTTCTATTTACAGAAAGAATAGTGTTTTTTTCATTATGGGGAAATGATTTGCCTTAAGATCGAAATATGGAAAAAAACAGTTAATTTTAACAAAAAATTAAAAAAAATATGTTGAATCCAAAAAAATACTGAGTTACCATTAAATTACATCCCAGATCACTAGATTAGTTACTTATAAACTATGTAAATGAGAGGGAGATGCACTATGGAAAAAGCAGTAATTGTAGCAAACAAGGGATGTGCAGCATGTTCAATTGGAGCACTTTGTCTGGTAGATGGACCGATTCCTGACTTTGAAGTAGCTGGTATTACCGGAACCTTTGCACTGTGGGGATAATGCAATCTGGGGACATAGTAGAGTACTTTACTATGTCCTTATACTTTTAAAAAGGTGTTAATACATTCAGATATCCATTAGAGGAGGATGTATATGTCTATAAGAGAAAAGTACCCTTATATAGGGAAGCATGTAAGGATTCACCAACTCCCAACAGGCGGTGTGCTTGAAATCGATTATTTAAGAGAAGATGTGACGGCAGCTGATTTTGAGTATCTTGATTTAAATCAAACTGCGTATGAGATCTGCATGCAGATGGATGGCACAAAAAGCATAGAAGAAATTTTACATGACCAATGTCATATATACGGTGAAGACGTGCAAGATCATGAAGATTGGTATTATGACATGGTATACATGTTACGGGATAGACATATTATCGATATTATGGACCAAACTGAATGGAAACAGGTTCATACAAGTGGCAGCAGTGAATATCCAATGCCTTTGCATGCCACCTTTGAATTAACACATAAATGTAATTTGAAATGTGGACATTGCTATCTGGAAAGTTCTCCTGAAGTGCAAGGAACCATCACTTTAGAGGAATTTAAAAGAATGGCAGATAGGCTATATGAAAAGGGTGTGCTTACATGCGAAATCACCGGTGGAGAGGTATTTGTTCATCCACACGCAAATGAAATTCTTTTATACGCCTTAAACAAGTTTAAGAAAGTTGCCATCTTAACAAATGGTACATTGCTTAAAAAGGACAGCTTGGACATTTTAGTTCAACATAAAAATAAGATCATTGTTGGAATCTCCTTAGATAGTGTCCAACCAGAAGTACATGATCGTTTTAGAGGAAAGCAGGATGCATTTCAACAGACTTGTAGATCGATTAAGCTGTTAAGTGATCATGGAATTTTTGTTCGCGTTGCTATGTCCGTTTTTGCAGAAAATATGTGGGAAATCCGCGAAACAGCGAGTTTAGTGAATGAACTCGGAGTAAAGGCATTTGCTTATAATTGGGTGGGTGATTTTGGAAGGGGAAAAGATATGCAACACCCGACTTCCAACGAAGATGTCCACAAGAAATTCTTGCAATACGAACAGGCACTACTTGAAGAATTTAAAGGTTTAATTCCGATTATTCCATACGAGAAAAAGAGGGCGAGTAATTGTGGTGCAGGATGGCGTGCCATTGTAGTAGATCCATATGGCAACGTTCGACCTTGTGCATTATTTCCGAAAACATTCTCTTTAGGAAATATTTTAAAGGATTCCTATGAAAGTGTATTTCAATCACCAATCGTTCAGCAGTTATGGAAGTTACAGGCTCCTCGATTTAGTGAACATTGTAAAAAAGGTTGTCCATTTAATGGGTATTGTGGAGGATGCTATCTGAAAGGATTAAATGCAAACAAAAATCACCGTACTCATGTTTGTTCTTGGGTAAAAAATGAGAGTCTAAAGCAGATTGTACAGCTTATTTAATGGAGGGATCAATCATGTCAGAAAATCAAAGAAAAGTACTTTTAGCTATTATTGCCATTATTTTTTTCGCAGGATCTATTATTTACTTCATAAAAGGTAACTTAGGCTTTGCGATTTTCTCACTTATTGTGGGAATTATATTTGGAATACGAGCAGGAAAGGCAGTTAATCGATGAATTTCGTTTTAGATATTCAAGAATTATCGGTGTGGTATGAAGAAAATAACTTTATTTTAGAGGATATTCATCTTTCTTTAGAAAAAGGTCATGTATATGGGCTATTAGGGGTCAATGGCGCAGGAAAGACGACATTATTAAACACTTTGACTGGAGTCAATCGTTCCTTTAAAGGCCGTTTCGAGGTTGCCGGTATAGAAATAGGTCCTGAAACGAGTATAAATCAATGGCATGAATCGAAAAAAAAACGGTATTTCGCTGCTGATTACCCCTTACTATTTACGGAAATTACAGCACGTCAGTATGTTGAATTTGTACATAAGATCTATCAAAAAGTTTTTAAAGAACATGAATTCCTGCAGCTGGCTAAAGAATTTCACTTCATGCAATATGTGGATCGACGTATTACAGAGCTTTCTCTTGGAAATAGACAAAAGATTGTACTCATAACAGGATTATTGCTGCAAGCTCCCCTCTTTATCCTTGATGAGCCCCTTGTCGGTTTGGATGTGGAAGCTATTGAGGTATTTTATCAGAGAATAAAAGAATACAGCAGGGGTGGGGGGACTGTTTTATTTTCTTCCCATCTTCTTGAAGTCGTGCAACGATTCTGCGATCAAGCAATTATCCTTCACAATAAAAGAATTCTTTCTATTGTTGAATTGAACGAAAATATAGATCTACATAAAGAATTTTTTGAGGTAATCGCAAATGAATAGTTTCTCATTGATGTTTCATTTATTGTTCAGACAGTACTATGGGAGGTATAAAAGAAAAGATATTATACGTATTGTGCTTGGTCTGAGTATCTTAGTAGTGTTTGAAATAGGCTTAATCAAGCAGGCACATATAGACGAAAGTGTCTTATTAAAGGGATATATTATAGGGGCTCTCCTGTTTATGAATATATATATAATCTTTTTGTCTGTATATACGCAATGGAAAGAGAAGTTTATGACCCTTAGTTGTGTTTTACCCATTCAGCCTCGGAGCTTTTGGACAGCAGAGATCGCTTTTCTATTTATTGATTCGTGTCTCAGAAGAACATTGTTTTTCTTTATTCTCCCTATTTTTTTATTTGTTAACCACGATGTATCGGTAAGTGAGCTATTGTATTGGTTATGCAAATTTTCTTTTCTGACTATCTATTCCATTGTGGTGGGTATCGCGATGGGAAATTTATTAAGCAGTAAAAGGATCGCCTCCCTTTTTATTCATATAGCTGTAGTATTACTTGCTTTTTATTCTATTTTAAACGCACCGGCATGGTATGTATGGATTTGTGTACTTCAAGTGAGCTGGATTGTTATGGTCGATTTTCCGAAGTTTCTGCAGGTCCATCGACAGTTTCACAATAGATTTCAATGGATCACACCTACAGATTTTTCTTTTTATAAAAGAGAATGGAACAGATTTTTCTCGTCAAAAGCAATGATTTTAAATTATGTGATTATGGTGGGTTTTATCGCTTTTTTTTGTTATAACCTCATGAAGTCAAATGTGGCTGGACTATCTATTGCTGTTTTCATTGCAGTAGCCTTATTGTTGACATGTTCTCCAATCGCATTACTTTATTCGATTGAAAAAGATAATCATAAACTATTATTAACGTTACCGATTAAGAAATGGTCTCTATTTTGGCAAAAATACGCTTTCTATGCAGGGTTTCTGTTAATCGGATTTGCAGTCATTCTGATATGTCTCTTCTTGTTGTCAGGTCAATCTATTTCCATTTTGAAGCTAATACAATGTATTGAACTGCTTTTAGCAGGCGGGTTCATCCGACTAAAGGTAGATGAATGTAAACCCATCTTTGATTGGCAGACTGAACAGAAATTATGGAGCAATTTTAAGAAGTACCAATCATATTTGTATTGTGCTCCTCTGTTTCTCACCAATTTATTAGGAACCCTTGTTTCTTTTTTATGTATCCCGATAGTTGTCGTCATCGTATTGTATGTACTAAATAAACAAGAGGGTGGCTTTTTTGGATAAGATGCGATTCAAAAGAAATTGGAAGGTGAGTTTATTTCCGACAGATAAATTTTCAACCGTGTCTATAGCTGTTAATTTCTATAATGAGCTTGAGAATACAGTGGAATTTGAGGAAAACATCTTGTTCTTTTATTGTATGAGCGCTTTAAAAAAGAAACTCCTAGCAGAAAGATTTGGTTATGATGCGGCTGAACGCTTTGTTTATTCAACAAGCTTATACTTTCATCATCAGCTTAAAACATATGGGACAAGGATCATTCATCCTAGGTTTTCAGCGCATCATGAGAATGACTTGGAAAACGTGATTGCTGAAATTGTGAACACTTCCGTTCATATAAAGGACTTGACGGAAGAGCTATTTAGAAAGGCTAAGCAAGAAATAACAGCAAAAATCCAAAGACAATTTATAAATCCATTTGCTTATTCAACAGCCCGTCTTCTCGAAACTATTTTTGATAATCGAAAGTATGGCACAGAGATGTTTGGCAAATTAGACATTTATCAAAGTCTGGATGCATCTTTTCTACAAAAAGCAGAAGAATATCTACAGGATCTTCAACAACAGGACAAGCGTCTCTATATTTTGGGGAATATCGATGCAGATATGTTAGCTTTTCAGAGTGATGATCCATTACCCTATTCTCAACGAAAGTTGGTTCATAAAGATGTTTACGAAATTGAAGTACGCAAGGATTCCATTAGACAGACGATTCTTACGTTTGGATTTTCCTGTAATGATCTACAGGGATTCCAGGATTATTTGAAGATCCAACTAATAGACGGAATGTTAGGGAAATATGGTCATTCTAAATTATTTGAGAGATTAAGAGAAAAAGAAATGGCAGCATATCATGTTATCACTCGTTACGATATGATGTGTAACATCTTACTTGTATCTGTTTGTGTACCCTGTGAAGCTGAAAGACGAATGAAGGATGAAATGATCGAACATGTATTGGGATTTCAAATTGATTCAATCAACCTGGAAAGAGCAAAGCAGTTTTTTAAAAATGAAGTATTTTATCTCCTTGATACACCCGAAGGAACAATGTCGTATTTAACTATTCTCAAAACGTTTTCTATTACACTTGAGGACATTGAAAGAGAGCTTGCTAACATTACATGTGATGATGTATCTAGATTTCTCAGTGAAAAGATAGCATACATTGGTGTACATGTATTAAGGGGGGAGTAAGATGGGGAAATTGGATTTTTTTAAGCAATTGGATTCTATGACAGAAATCATCGTTTTAAACAACGGTATGAAAGTCTATCGCATCAAGTTCCCGAACACGGCCATGAGATTGGTGAACATACAAGTGAACTTTGGAAGCAGAGATTTTATGCTGAAATCAGCGAACGAAACCCATTTTCTTCCCCGTGGTACTGCTCACTTTCTTGAGCATTTAATGTTTTGGCAAAACGATCATAATATCTACGAGGATTTCTTTAATAGAAACGCAGTTCTAAATGCATTTACTACATATACAGATACGAATTTCATGTGCACGTTATTGCCAGAGCATATATTGGAGAATATGAAGGAGTTATTTTCCATTTTAGTCCATCACCAATTGGATCATTCTATGATCGAACAGGAAAAGCGAGTCATTAAGAATGAAATAGAAACAGCCCAAATGGATCAACGGTTAGATAAGCATTATCGGATGCTGCGTCTATTATGTAATGGATCTCCCATCAGTGTATATCCGACAGGAAATCAGGATGATCTAGATTCATTGACAATACAAGAGCTGGAGATCGCCTATGAGACCTTTTATCAACCTCAGCATATGAAGTTATTTATTATAGGAGGAAAAGAGGATTTATGCAGCATCTTGCCTTCTACTATGGAAAATTATTGTAATGATGAGGAATTTGGAGATTTAAAAAGATATTGGCCGCCTCATTCTCATATTCTAACAAAAGATATTTTCGTAAGCCTTGATGGCCATTCTGTAACTCCAGAATTTATGGTTGGTATTCAACTTCCTCTTTCCGTAGACGAGGATCTACTAAAACAGAAGATATATTGTGAAATTTTTTCGCGGGCTTTATTTCATATGGGTGCACCTCTTATACAATACTTACAGCAGTCTGAGCACCTATATCTTCAGCATTCATCTGTTTATGGACATTTTACTGAGGATATCAGCTTTCTCATATTGACTTTACAAGGGGAAGGATCAAAAATATTTTTCAACAAGTGGATCACATATGTGATGGATCATAAGCAATGGATCACTGACTGGCTTGCTTATGGCAAAGAGGCAGTTATCAACGCAATGATTTATGAGAGTGACTATATCCGTAAGTTGTTTGATTGGATTTCTGACTATGCATACTATGATTACTCCCTCTTGGATGTGTATAAAGTCATTGAAGATATGCAAGCAACGGATTTTATACGCCTTATTGATTTTTTTATAGAAGCAAAAAAAGTTTACATCTCATATACATAGAGAGGTGACAAGGTCTGAAGATTAAGAAGGAGACACTTATCGTTATAGTATTATTCATGCTCTTGTTCATTCTGCTGCAAGCTTTTGGGTTATTATCATATAGCCTGAAGATGGCAGCTTCTTATTTTCGACTTGTGGAGAATGATTATGTATTAATCGTGTTACTTGCCATCTGTACATCCATTGCAATTTTGCCAGCTTCTTTATACATATATAATCTGCAAAAGTCTATAAAAGATATGACAGAATCCTTTAGGATCATTCAGCAAAAGCATGAAAAATGCTGTAGTCCTGACAAACAGCATTATTGTGAAGCCTATTTTCCAGATTTCCAGAAATTTAGAGAGAATTATAGAAACATAAATCAAACATTTGTGATGGCAGCTATCTTATATCAGGTGGCAGTGTTTGGTTTTTTCTTTTGTATGGTAAATGACATACCATTTAATAATCATTTATTTTCAGTTGTTTTATCTGTACCCTATATACAGTGGCTGTTATTACTGATTTTATTGATTGTCCTTGCCACTTACGTGTGGCCATATCTTATCACCCTATTGAAAAAACAAGGAAGGATACAGAAGGTCATCCATCTTGCTTTGATAGTTGCAGCCATATTTTGGTTAACAACATTCCAGATAAGTGAGATTGTATTTCTTATTATCTTCGTACTCATTCAGCAAATGGGAAGTATCTTGTTAAGGAGCTGGAGTAGTTTCCTGAACAAGGGAGCAATGTAGCAATGGAACTTTTTCTGTGCAAAGAGAAAACTATATATGGAAGGACCTGAAGTGAAAAAGTGGACTTTTTGCTAAAATGGGAAAAACGTAACCTCTTAAGGATAAAAAAAGACTGCCGACAAACCCGATTTTCCCTGAATTTGTCGACAGTCTGAGCGCTTTAAGCCAAGCACTTCCCTATTAGATGATTATCCTTTCTTTGTTGAACAAGTATTGATTTTAAAGATTGAATATAATGGGCAAAATTTAATGATAGCAGTAAGCAATAATACAACACCTAGTAAACTAATATATTTCATTCCACCATCTAGAATGAAGTATAAAGATAACAACGCAAGACCTAGTACTATTCTTATGATTCGGTCATACTTTCCAACGTTTGATTTCAACGTGAATCACTCCTTTCCTTTTTATTTTCTATACAATGAAAAAATGATAATAGATGAAGAACTAGTTCAAATAATAATATCGTTTACATCTTTATCATAAACAATGATTTTGTATCTTTCAGTGACTAAGTCACATTCCGTTTCTATATTCTGATAATTTTTCGCGTAAATTTGAACGATTCATGACTTGGATCTTTCCCCGCAAAAGCTTGATACATCCTTGCTTCTCTAGCCCTTTGAGATTCCGGCTAATCACCTCTCTGGCCGTTCCAAGCTGAATGGACAGTTCCTCATGTGTCATTTCGATTGTATGGTCATTTTCATGCGTATTTCTTAGTAAAAATTCGATTAATCTTTCATCTACCGTATGAAAAATGATTTCATCAATCAACGTCATGACATCTAACAGCCGGTTTGATAATAATCGAAAAACGAATTGCTGCAGCTTAGCATTCATAGACATCATTGATTTGAACTGCTGTGCTGTCAAAAAAATGACTTCAGCCTCTTCCTCAACGATAGCTGTTGCCGGATAAGAAATCGCTGCGAGGATGCTGGAAATGGTGAGAATGCATGAATCTCCCCGTGTGATCCGATATAAAATGATTTCTCTTCCATTTTTCCCAACTTTCGAAACCCGAATGGAACCGTGCAACATAAATGCAACACCGCTGCACTCGTCTCCTTCATCAAAGATAACCGTACCTTTCGGAATGACTCTCTTCACAAATCCATGGGTCTCCATTTCTTCGTTGGGAAGAAAGGCAAAAACAGTATGCTCATTTTCAGATGTGAATTTTCCCATAAATATCCCTTCCTTTTTGAAAAAGCAAACGCCCCTTAGAGATGAGAAGAAGCTTATCCTCTCACTCTAGCTTCAAGCAACTCCTCAAGTTATTGACAGTCTTTTCTTGTTGCTGTCATTGTCTTCGGATGAATGTTGTCTGTTGATCCTGATGCAAAGAGTCCATTTGTAATCCAGATTTTGTTCATTTGTATGTACACGAGCATATCCAAAAAATCTACTAAATCCCTCTATATCATTTAATTTACCAAAAATAGTACCAAAAAGGGATCCATTGTAGCAATAAGTAAACTTTAGTATGAGGGAATGAGTCTTGGAGCCTAAAATGTAATGTTCTGATTCAGCGGAGAACACTCGTGATTTCTATCATAAGAGGAAGCGGCTTCGGTCAATCGATAGTATTCCCAGAATTGAGGTTCGGGAAAAATTTCCTTTTCTTTAGAGATTAGTTGTTCATCTATAAAGTTATTTAATTTTAAAACCTCAAACACGTATAACCCCGTTCTGATTTTAGGACGGGGTTAAAATTAGCTTGTTAAAAATACTTTTCCTTTGGTTATTTTGGAAGATTCAACAACTTCAATCGCCTTTTTTACATTCATCAAGTCATACTGAGAATCTACCATCATTAAACGTAATTTTTTAGCATTGATTAGAGTGATCAAATGATTAAAGGTTTCTTGCCATTTTTCTGCTGAGACATGTTTATTCCAATTCCGTAAATGAAACATATTCGCATTCACTTTTGCCTTTTTAATCATTTCTGCCCAGTTAACTTGTATCCCTGATAAAAGGCCAATGGCCAAAAAATGACCGTTGGGGTGTACGCAAAAAGCCAGCTCGTCTCCAGATTGGCCTCCAATAGAATCAATAGCAGCATCTGCACCTATTCCATCTGTTAATTCCATAACGGTTTCATAGAGTGGAACTTTAGAGGTATCAATTACATAAGAAGCACCAAGATGAAGTAAATCTCCTGTATATTTATTATTTCTCGTAATGGCAATCAATCGAAAACCTAAAATTTTCGATAATTGAGCAAAAATATGCCCAATAGAAGAACCGCACGCGTTAACCAACAAAACATCTTTTGGCCCTAATCTTAAAACTTCCGTACATGTTACCCACGCTGTAATTGGATTGATATACATCTGTGATGCCGTAAAATCATCAATAGAATCAGGTATCGCAATAGCCAATTCTGCTGATGTTTTAACAAACTCTTGCCAGGTGCCTTCACCACGCAAAGGTAAAACACGTTTACCAAGAAGATTTTGGGAAACTAAAGATCCAACGTCTTCTACAATACCAACTCCTTCATAACCAGGAATATTAGGTAACGAAATTCGATGGGAATAAGAACCTCTAATCGGTATTAAATCAGAGGGATTAATCGGCCGAGCCAACATACGCACAAGGACTTCATTATCCTTAGGCGGCTGAATGCTTTTATATTCAACTTTTAATACATCTTGGGGATTACCGAATTCATTAAATTTAATACATTTTGCATCCAAAGCAATCATTCTCCTTAAATGAAATTAGATTTATTTAATAATATCACCAACCAACTTGCTTGCGTTAATGATAATGCCATGATTTACAGTGTTGGCGGAGACAGTGAGCGCAAATGGATTAAATCCATACTATTCTTCGAGTAACTTCCCAATATAGATTTGACCGATATGGAAGCCTTAGATCGACTCTTTCCATGGTCAGCTTCTTCACCAGTATCCTGTATTCTTATAAAAAGTTATCTAAATACTAACCCAAGTCTCATTTAAATGATAGGTGAAGTCTAACTTAAATGATCCTCTGCTAAGGACATCCTTATAAATAACTAAAGCCTGCTTTCTCACTTACAACACTGAGAAAGCAGGCCTTTTTATATTTAGATTTCTTTAACGTTGTATTAGTAATTTCCAGATTTAATAGAGGAGACTTGGTCGTTCCATGATTTACCACTAGACATTCGCCATGAAGTTAGATTACTAAATAAGTAATAACTTGATCGATTGCTAAATGTGATCGCATAACCGCCATAATTATTATGTTGATACAGCGTTACCCAAGACCAAGGAGCTACATTTAGAGAAGAAATTCTGTCATTCCAAAAAGAACCCCAACGTACACCTGTAGCTTTTACCCATGTTCCAGAAGATATGGTTACATATTTTCCATAGTTTTGATTAGAAGTATGTTCATAGAAATAATCTGTTCCTGACTTTATAGTTGCGTTTGTATGGAATGAAGGTCCTTGAACTTGTTGTTGATATGCTTCAAATTTTTGTGGGGTTGAGAATCCGAGCACCCTTTCTTCTTGATCATTTTTTTCAACAATAATCCAAGCAATGTCTTTATGTTCATCTGATGAATATTCTACTCCATCTACTGTATCAATTTTTAAATCATCAATCGGGCTCACTGCTGTGGGATTGGCTGCATGTGTTTTGCCTGCAAAACTGAACACGAAAGAGAAAACCAATGCCAGAGCTATTAAGGGAAAAGACAGATCACGTATCACTTTTCTTGTCATCAAAGTTCCTCCCTAAATCAAATTTAATACGTAGGAAATTATAACATTTATGGAAGAAAATACATGATACATAGTTCTTATTTTTAGTTTTAAAGAAATTAGAGGAAAGGCGTGAAGCAGATGTGGGCAAGCAAGGACAGATTCTTTAAGTACCCCTAAAGTATAATGATGACGGTTCTAAAGCATTCCTTTGACAATTTTCATTTTTCTCGAATGAACAATGCTTAAGCAAGTAATTAGAATGAATGGTTGCTGTTTTTTTAAAAAGATCCACGTGTGTTGATCAGCTAATTTTTACCAAAAAAATAATATAAAAAGAGAGATGCTACTTGTAAAATGTAAGTTACCACACAAACATTTACGAAAAGAGGCATCTCTTAGAAAGAAGAATACCACGTTCCAAACACTGATTCAAAACTTTCTTTCAGAAACCGAGCTACAAGCCATTTTAAAAGAGTTTTACTACGAAGATAAAGCCCGTAAATGTACGGTTACGACGCTTATTTCCTATATTGTCACAGCTGCGGCGAATGAGTGGAAAAGCTTGCGTCATTCTGCGGATGTCGGACCCAGTGCAGGACTTGTTTCTGTCGATCATTCCACCCTTTCGAAGCACATGAAGTCGCTTGATTATGCCATTATTAAACGGATTTTTGAAGTCATTATAAGCAAGTTGAATCAAGCTGCACGACGTACACTAAAGATGCCAAAAACTCTTCTATCTATTGATTCAACGACGATTACCGTTGGAAAAACACGATTACCTTGGGCGGTCTATCATGGTGAACGTTCTGGCATAAAACTTCACGTGAGCTTTACCAATGAAACGGGCATGCCCACAACAAAATCGTTGAAACAACAGGCTTGAAGCGCGATTATTCTATCGGAAAACAACTCGAAGACAAACGTTTTATTCTAGTGGGAGACCGTGCGTACTTTTCCATCGACAAGGTAGATCGATACATTTCTGAAGGTCAAGCATTTGTCTTTCGTTTAAAAGACAACATCCAATTCAATCGCAAAAAGTCGCTCAAAGGCAGTCGCCCTAAGAATTCCAATGTGACAGCTGATTTAACATGCACAATGGGTACACCTCAGAAACAAACAGAAAAGCGTCATCGTGTCATCCAATTTACCGATTATGAAGGTAAATTAATGCGTATTGTGACAAATTTGATGAACATCACAGCCGAAGAAATCGCCGAAATGTACAAGTCTCGTTGGGCTATCGAAACCTTTTTTCGTTGGATCAAGCAAAATTTGAATGTTCCCGTGTTGTTTGGCACATCGAAGAATGCCGTTTTTAATCAACTATTCGCGGCGCTCATTGCCTATGTTTTATTGAAATGGCTGCATGCTCAAGCTCAAAAATATATCGATCGAAAACCCTTGTCACTCACAGGTTTTCAGAGGTTGCTTCTTTGTGACAGCTTGCCTTTTGAATGGCGAATAACCCTGAAAGAAATCATAGAGAGGTATCGGTTAGTCTACGATACAATTGTATAATTTTGGTTAATCAACACACGTGAAAACAATAAAAAGAATGCTCTATGGCCGTGCAAGTTTTACTTTATTAAAGAAACGTGTGTTATTTCATTTGTAAACATTATTTTAATAAAACAGTTTCCCCTAAAGAAGCACATCCTTATACTAATTCACCATATTTGCGTAAGAACCATTTTTTGCCTGCCAAATACAATGTCATCAACTCGACCACGTTTAGTGCGTCTCGCAACTTATTTTAAAACCTTGAGAAGTTTCTTTTTGCATTCTCCTAATTATCTACAATTTCAATAGCCGATTTTGATTTAATGGTTAAGATTTTTGGTGAGTATTAAGAAAAAGAGAACCCCCATCTCTCTTTTTTCTGGCGCTTGCCTAACACACAGTAATGCGACGGGGGTGGTTGAAGGGGAAAGAAAGTAAAACTTTTATAGAGGTGAAAAAATGTAACAAACTAGAGAAAAAGAAGAAACCGGTAGCGAGCATCACCGTCGGTTTCTTAATCTTATATTTTATTCAAAACAAAAATCTCAAGTTCCGATTCCGTAAAATCATTTTTAACTTGATGAACAATGCCGTTTTTCAAAACGAGAATCTCATCGCCGATTTTGTGGGCAATTGGAATCATATGCGTTGAAATAAAAACGATGTTTCCCTTACTGGCGTATTTTATTAATCTCTTATGCATCATATCAATATTAATTGGATCCAACGACACTAAAGGTTCGTCTAGCAGAAGCGCCTTCGGTTGCAACAAAAAGGCAGTTGTTAAAGCCAATTGATGTTTCATTCCTTGAGAGTAATTGATCACTAGTTCATTTGAAAAGGATTGTATGCCAGAATGTTCAATGAAAGTTCTTAATTCCTCTCTTGTCATATTCAAGTTATGTAGCTTTTGTACAAAATCCAAGTTATCAAATCCGGATAGGAAATCCAACAATGCAGGCTTTTCCGATACATAGTAACAGATTTCATCTAACTTTCGACATGGATTAGTTTGGATACTACCACCATTATAATGTAACATACTGGATAGAATCTTCATTAAAGTTGTTTTTCCAGCACCATTTCGGCCCAACAAACAGTACACTTTCCCAGCTTCAAGCTTGAAGCTGGCTTTATTTAATATCTCTTGCTTATATGTTTTTTGTAGGTCTGTCACTGTAATAATCATTAATGCTTCACTCCATAATAAATTTTAATAAATTTGGAGTTGCAAATGCTTCTATTAGAGAGGCGATGAAGAAGAAAGATGCCATGGCAACTATAAGTTTCAGAATCTCCTTGCTGTTCTCAATATGGAATATATTTTCCTTATATATACGATTCAGTAAATATCTGAAGCTGAGCGTAGAAAGATATACATTAAATGCAATTGCAACTAATTCAACTATACCGTGAGTCAATAAGGCCACAAATGAATACAAGAAAGAGCCGCTATGTAAATATGCACCATAAGCTGCAAAGACAAGTAGGTAGAAATCATACAGGAAAAATATAGTTGAAACAATGCCAAAGGAAATATTGCCTAATAATATGAGCATGAAGGAAGACGTAATATTGTGAATAAAAATATTATACCAATGTGCATGCTTGATTAATTCTAAACTGCTGCTTCGTTCAAAAGTTGTATCACTAAAATAAATAAAGGCGTATGCGCATGCAAACAAAACTGCATAAATTATTAAAATCCCAAGAATTGTTTTATTAAAAATTTTTTTGATATCAATTAAACTAATCATACCGAACTCCTCTTATTCTTGAAATTTTATCTATAATCCATATGCTTACTCCGGAAACAAGGAGAATAGAAACAAAGAAAGAGAAAACTGTTCCAAAAATACCAAAACCCCGCAGCAATATTTGAACGGATGTAATGGACAGGAATAATAGTACAATACTCCCCTTCCCAATCTTCTTAAAAAACTTTTCATCTAGCAATGATTCAAGTCTGTAAACAGATCTAACGTACAAGAATAAACTGCAGATCATCAATGTAGACCCGAATAGAAAGAACTTTATAATAGACCTATCAAACTGCATTGTTTTTGTTAAACAGAGAATGGTGATTATCAAGGTAAATTGCACCAGTAAAGGAACAGACAGCATAACGGCGGTGTATTTTATTGGGCCATTGTGTCTTTTACAAAATAGTATAGTTTGAACGATGTTTTGGTTCAAATATAATACAATGAGCATATAAGCTGCTAGAAAAGAAACATTCACTGTTTGCACACCAAAAGAGGCACTAAACGTGAGCCCAAAAAGAGTTCCAATATAAGCAAGCATGAAATTAGTGTTTACAATCCCATATTCTCGTGAAACATTTATATATATATATATAAAGTATTTTTTAAAGATAGAATAATCCATAAAATGAGATGGATTTTCCTTTTCTATGCACATCTTTTCGGAAAAGATGTGCAGCAAGCTGCTACAAATAAGAATTCCAATCATTATAACAATATAACCTGTTAGATTGATGCGTAATTCATATAGATTAAATTTCGATAGTACTGTTAAATTTTCAATCCATCCCACCATTTTCCCATACAAAATATTATGAAATATAGTGCTCAAAAAAGAAACTGCATATGTTTGATAAATGGAAAGAAGAATGCAAATGAATATATAAAAAAGTGGCAACAAGAATTTATTGACTAGGTTTATGTATCTTTCTCTAAATACATAAGTACAAAATCTTAAAAACCCAATTATAAAGCCTACATACAATAAACCAAGCAAAGCTTGACCCATAAAAAGGAATCCGTTAATTCCGTTCAAAATTGTCTGCATAATAATAAAAGGAAGGGAAAAAAGAAAAATAAATCCCCAAGTCAATATGATACCAATATACTCATTCATAATAATCAATCTTTTTTTCTGCTTAAAGGAAAGATTACTTGTAACCGCATAAGCACGAAAATCGTTACTAACATGATGGTTGAGTATCGTTAAAATACATAACAAAATATAAAGAAGAACGATTATGTTCGTTCTTTCAATGGATAATGGAATGTAATGAAACAAGATTTGAAACAGCGATGCCAATACAAACCAGAAGATATAGATTACAAGGAGCAAAATTTTAAGGTATGGTTTTAAACGAAAAAGAAAAAGGCGTACCGTGCCGGATTGTATTCCGAGCCCGTCGCCAGCATATAATATTTGATTTAGCAGTATTGTAAGAATCTTCCTCGTTAATTGATAGATGAACTGTAAGTTCAAATTAAATCACACTTCCTTATATATAAAACCATCTTTTTACAATTTTTCTTTGCCCTATCTTAGTGTTTTGCTAATTGCTCGATATAGTTTTCTAGTAAGTACGATATGAGAGCATCTCCGAGTACGGAAATAACTAATGCAACGACGTTCCAACTAAAAAACAATTGTAATGATCTTGTAAGAGTTTTACCAGCCTTCCATGCTTTACGTGCTTGATATAATCCTGTAAGTGCTGCAGAGTAAGACAAACCTGAAACAATGTTAGACATGTCAAATGTTACACCTGCACGTGCAAATAATACTAATATTGCCATTGTGGCACCCAGGCCGAGGAAGCCTAACAATTCTTTTTTCGAACTTTTTAAAACGAATGAATTCATTTTCCTTTAACCTCCTAATGGAATACTTGAAAATACTAGATAGCTAGTCAAAGCAAAAATTGTGAAAAGAAGTGGTTTTAACCAAGATTTATCTGCCAACTCCTTAAGCAGCCAAAACATAACAATGAAACTTAAAATCAAGATTGGATTGGCCACGACCAATAGAAAATTGGAACTGTTTTTCAATATAAATAATTGCCATATGACTACAAGAGACATTAGTGAATTGAAAATGAGAGTTATTCGATAGAAAGTCTTGAAATCTATTGAAATTCTAAAAATGAATCTTGCAATCAAATAGGATATGACTGCCCCGAAAAAAAGTTGGGCGATAATGTAAAAGATAAAAAGGAAAATTATAATTCCTATTATTGCAAAACCGGGTGTTTTTTCCTTGTTGATTAAATTGACAAAGGTGCTAAATTCGCTTGTCCCCATGTCTGAGTAGATTGCGATTATCATGGAAGATATTGAGAGGACAAATGCAATTATAAATAAAACATATGTGGCAAATTTACTTTTTTTATCCAATTCATATAGTTTATTCCTTTCTGACATCATAGTAGTATTTTGTAATACTGAATGGATAGATTGTATATTTTTGTCATTGCTTGTTGTTAAATCAGTGCTTTCAATACATAAAATACTTTACAGTTACATAAATTTACAGTCAAGTAAAATATTTACTGTAATTCATTATCCCACTCTGTTAAGAAAGATGTCGTACGATATTCACAAGAACAAAAAGAAACCATTATCAAACGAATGATGCCCCCAAATAATGAATCCGTAACACAAATTTCGAA
>NZ_CAMLDX010000061.1 GCF_946478885.1 uncultured Bacillus sp.
GTAAAAAACTATTTTCATAAATGAAGTGATATCAAGGCACAACATAAGAAATAGTTTCTACTGTTAAAATATTATATCATGGATAATAAAAAATTATAAAGTATCAAAACTAAATTGTTAACTAAACACTTTGGTTTTGATACTCTCTGTTTAAAAGATAAGAAGAAAGCGGAATAAACTATACTTATTAGAAGAAACTAGCGAAAATAATGAACCCCATCCTACGCGGTTGGGAAAATGACTTTTCGAAATTCTGTGCAAGTGAAGCAAGAAAGATACTCGAATAGGTCCCATTTAAATGATAGGGTTGGGGCCTATCTTATTTAATGTATACCAAAGATCATTGCAATTCCTGAAAAAAAGAATATGATCATTGGAAACCTCACTACACAAAGAACACCTCGTTTTCCATATTTCAGCAGAAGGAAAAGTCTTTGTTCGTTATAGGGGTCTCCTATTATGACAAATATTAGGAACACAATGAATAGAGCATTCATTATTTTCTACGGATGATTATTTCTTAAAAAAGTACATTCTTTATTCTTTTATAGATTGATACAGATAATCTGCGAGCGCCTCGTCCATACTAATTGTTAATAAGTTTGAAATTTGGAGGTATAGAACATGACCGTCTATCTTTACCAAACATTTGAGATTAAACAGGACAAGTTTAAAGAAGGAATGGAAAATCTTCAGGAAATAAAAAATTTCCGCAATGAAAACTACAGCCATAAAGTTGATATCTTGACCCCAGTATCTGGACAGGATCATACATATGCCATGCTTGTTGAATACGAAGGGCTTGCAGAAATGGAACTGCAAAATAAAAAAATGTTTGAAGATGAGGAGTATACAAAGCTTATTGGGGAATTTTTTCTCGAAAATATTGTTCAAGGTAGTATGAATACACTATTGTATCGCTCAATGAGCGACATAAAGAAAAAGGAATAAAAGGTTACTGTCCGGATGATCCTTCGGTTTAAGAAAAAAGTCGCATATCAAGATAATTGCGGCTTTTTTTCTTGTGCATCCGGCATGGGCGATAACTTGTGGAGAAAGTCCATTACAGACTGGGCAGTAGGAATTGTTAGCAAATGGCAAGGATGTCTTTTGTGAAAAGGAAGCTAAAAAAGCTAGAGGAAATTCTCGAACGGATGAAATATATAAAAGATCTAGAGATCATCGCACACTCTAAAAATGGTTCAAAGAACTTGCAAAAAGAGAAGGGCTGCCCCAAAAGCAATGGTGTCAGACACACAAAACCGTATCTCGCATCAATCCTTACTGGATATTGATCAATTGTGGACACCAGACATAAGGGGATAGCCCTTTTGGAATGAATTCTCAACGGCTGATTGATAAAATCGTATTCGAAGGGTTCACGTACCGTTTTGAAATTCCCGTTAGCTACTTGATTTCCTATCTTAAAAAGAACGTTTTTAGTGTTTTTTCCATACTATTTTTTGCATGGAAAGGGCCGTCAGTCCGATTAATACGGTAAATAACAGACTTATAAAGAAGCCCATTCGAATACTTTTTTCCCATAACGTACCACTTACAGCGGCGATAATCAGACACAATCCTGCAGTTGAAAGGAGTTTCCCTCCTAATTTCATTTCTAAATTTTTCACAGCAGAAAGAATGATAAAAGCCCAGTTGAACAAAATTAAAATTCCTGCTGCTGTTGTAATGTATTCATAAATTTTTCCTGGAAGCAGTAGAGCTGTAATAATGGAAACAATTAACCCAATGGTTGCCAAAATTAATGAAGGAAGCGGGAGTTGATTAAAATGCTTGAGTTTCTTCGAAAATAAAGCAGGGGCATCTCCGCTGTCTGCTAAAGTGGCTAAAAGGGTCGTCACGCCAAATAAGGATGCCGTCATCGTTGAAAAACCTGCTAAAATGATAGATGCATTGAAAACGTGCGGAAAAAAAGCGAAATGATATTGTTCTAAGGCTGTGACAAAAGGGCTTTCTTTCTCAGTAAATGCACCGTGAGCGACCATATAAATAGCAAGGACTAATGAAAGGACATAGATAATCACCAACACTATAAGCATATTAAGCCCTGCTTTAGACGCATCTTCTTTCTTTTCCAATCTCATGGCCATTAAGCCAATGACCTCAATTCCTCCAAAGGCGTAAAAAGCATAAATTAAGGATGACCAAAAGCCTTTCCATTTTTCAGGAAACCATCCGGCAGCCGATGCAGGATAACCGGGGTGTTTAACATCTCCGTGTATCCAACCAAAGACAGCAGCTGCTGCAATGATGATAAACATGAGAATTGCAGCAGTTTTGATAATTGCCAATAGATTTTCCGCTTTATCAAACCCGGTATTCCCCGTTATTACTACAATAATAGAAAGAATCGCATATCCGGAGGCAAACCCCCATAGTGGGATATTAGGAAACCAGAATCTTGAAAGTATTGAAAGGGCAATTAACTGGCTTCCCATAATCAGAATATTGGAGCTCCAGTAATTCCAACCACAGCTAAAGCCGGCCCAGCGTCCATAGGCTTTGTCTGCATAGTAACAGAAGGAGCCGTCTTGTGGATCCTTCGCTGTCATTTTGGATAAGAAATAGTAAACGATATAGGTGCCAATCGCCGCTAAGACAAAGGAAAAAATGATCGATGGACCAGTAATTTTTATCCCGATAGATGTACCGAGAAAGAAGCCAGTCCCGATAGTACAGCCAACACCGATAAGTGACAGTTGCCACCATTTTAAATTTCCATCTTCTCCGCCTTTTCCCTTATTCAAGGGGATAAAAAAATCCATAGCACACCTCCTCGTATTTATCATTCGATCAGCGCTGGCTTTTTATGTAGGGAAACGTTAGCACACAATATAGGTTTAAACGGTAATTTTTTGCAAATATACTGAAAGGAGTCATCATTTGTTCACTATTTCTTTCTTCTAGTCCCGAGAAGGTTTTCAATCGGGGGTGCACATTTTTAAAAAGATTATGGCTTCCTTTATCCTCAAGGTAGGACAAAGGATAAACCTGCAGAAAACAGTTCATATTAAGATTGTTGTGATTTCTAAGTTCATTGGTACTTTGGAACAAATAAACTAAAAGGCGTGTGCTCTATGGAACATATTGAAAACATTCTACCTATTGAATCAAAGAAATGTTCAACAACCAGCTCAAAGAACAAGCCTAGTAATCAAAAATGGGCGGTATTGTCAATCTCATCTATCCCGCTCGTCATGACACTCGGCAATTCTATGCTGATTCCAGTTCTGACCATGATGGAGCGACAGTTGGGAATCACATCGTTTCAAGCTAGTATGATCATTACAGTCTATTCAGTTGTAGCCATTTTTTTTATTCCGATAGCAGGTTTATTGTCTGATCATATTGGTAGGAAAAAGGTCATCATTCCAAGTCTAATCATCACAGCTATCGGGGGGATGATTGCTGGCTGGGCAGGTTGGAAAATCGAACATCCATACTCGATGATATTAATAGGGCGGGTGTTGCAGGGGATTGGAGCTGCGGGGGCTTTCCCGATTGTGCTTCCTCTTGTTGGCGATATGTTTAAATCAGATGAAGATGTTAGCAGTTCATTAGGATTGATTGAAACTTCCAATACATTAGGAAAAGTGTTAAGTCCAATATTAGGTTCTTTTTTGGCAGGAATGATCTGGTTTCTCCCTTTTCTTTCCATACCAGTTTTTTGTTTGATTTCGATCATACTCATGATATTTCTTGTGAAAACCCCAAATAAAAGGGAAGAACCACTCCCTTTTAAAACCTTTTTAAACAGCATAAAAGAAATATTTAAAAATAACTGGAAATGGCTTATTGCCGTTTTTCTTGCAGGGATCATTTTGATGTTTGTTCTTTTTGCAGTTTTATTTTATTTATCAGATATTCTGGAGAAAGTCTATAATATTAAAGAAGTAAAAAAAGGTCTTTTGCTGGCCGTTCCGCTGGGTGGGCTCTGCCTATCCTCTTATATAACCGGTAAATTAATAAAAGAAAATAAAATATTAATGAAATGGCTGACCTTTGGCGGAATTTTGGGTCTGGCTGTTTCAATGGTGATACTGGGCTTTTCTCATTCCTTGTGGTTTAAGATTACATTGTTTGTCATAAGCGGTATTGGTATTGGAATAGGGCTGCCGTGTCTCGATGCCTTAATAACCTCAGGAATCGAAAAGGAAGAACGCGGCACGGTATCTTCTATTTATAGCTCCATGCGCTTTATTGGTGTAGCATCAGGACCACCTGCAATGGCAGTTATGATGAAATATGCAGGGAATGTCCTTTTCTATATTCTTTGTGCGTTGAGTGTTATTGCGGCCGTGGCAACACTTAAGGCGATTAAACCTGACAAAGAATAAAAGGATTGGACAGCTTGATGTAAACCTGATGATTAAATGAAATACAATTGTTTAACGGCCTGGATAGCAAAATAGATGCCAAATCCTATAAGAGACAGCCCTGATAATCGCGAAATGAAGATCAGGGCAGTTTTGGTTAAAATTCTGCGAAAACTGCTTGAAACAAGTGCCATTGAAAAATCCCAGCATAAAATACCGATAAAAATCGCTGAACTGTATTGTAGAACCAGTTGTAAATCATATTTCTCCACTGTCTTTGCAAGAACAGATCCGTAAATTCCAAGCCAAAATAATATGGTTAATGGGTTTGATATGGACATAAAAAAGCCGGATAAAAATGAGGTGATCGGTGAATCCTTTGACCTTTTTCCATCTAGTTCAAGCTTTCCGGCGCTTATGATGCCTTCAATCCCCGTATATGTCAGTACAAAAAATCCAAAAAGCCATAAGAATGTTTTCATGAAAGGAATTTCTAAAAAATGAACAACCCCGAAAAAGACGAGCATCATATAGACTGCATCTGCCAACAATGCTCCACATCCTAAAATCCAAGCATGCCAAAAACCCTGTTTGATTCCTTTATCTAGCTGTGCAGCATTTATGGGTCCGATAGGTGCTGCTAATGATAGTCCTAATAAAAAGTAGCTGAAAAAAATATTCAAATCGGTATCACCTCATTGTTGAGCTCTGTTTTTAATGTATTCAAACAGGTGACCTTGTACCACTTATTTCGAGTAAAATAAGCCATCTGTTCTGTTTCATTCATAATGGAATGAATGCATGTTCAAGGAAGACACCACTGATTAAGCAATGGAGGAATATTTTCCTTGAATTGGTACAACCTAAAACTGTTTCGTTTTCAAAAGAATCGAGTGGTATGAGGTGTCGGTTTTGCTTTCACAAAACAAAAATAAAGAGCAGCGTTCCATCATGTTCGCCCTTCTCGCCATCGTGATCTTTGTATCTCCTTTGTTTATATTAGGAGAACATGCTCACATTCGTGTTCATGATAATTTAGACTCTAATCTGGCCTGGTATAAAGTTCTTGCAGAAAGCGGTCAGATTATGGGTCCAATTAATGGGAAGATTGACCAGATTATCAACGGGCATTTATCACGAAATGTCTTTGGAACTGAATTTAGTCTCATCGTTTGGCTATATGTCTGGTTTCCGACCATGATGGCCTATGCCATAAGTCAGAGTATCACTAGGGTTATCGCTTTCTTTGGAATGTATCTTCTTCTAAGAGATCATTTTCTAAAAGGAGAGGGCTGGAACATTATTAACTTAGGAACGTCGCTTGCCTTAGCATTTACTCCGTTCTGGCCTTCCGGGATGTTGAGTACTCTTGGAATGCCACTTGCATTATGGGCCTTTTTAAATATCCGAAATGGTGAAAGATCATGGAAGAACTATTTGGTTTTCACTCTGCTGCCTTTCTATTCAAGCATTGTATTGGGGTTCTTTTTTTTCCTCAGCGCCATGGGGATTTTCTGGTTAATAGATGTCTTTAGAGGCAAAGGGTGGAACCTCCGCTTTCTTCTCTCTATTGCTTATATGACAATGGTTTATTTATTGGTTGAATACAGACTGGTTTACTCCTTTTTATTCGATGATGAACCAAACAGCAGAGATGAATACTTTCATGCGAGATTAACCTTTTGGCACTCTATTCGTCTGACTATGAAGAATTTTATCTTCGGCCACCATCATGCCGCGACCATCCATACTCTTGTCATTCTGCCTGTTATGTTTCTTGCATTTTATTTGGTTTACAAGGAACGGCTTTGGAAACAGGAGAAGCAATTTGTCTTTTTATTCATTCTTAATTTTGTCCTATCTATTTGGTATGCTTTTTGGTTCTACAAAGGCTGGCTGCCATTGACAAAACAGTTTCATTTTCTGGATACCTTTAATTTTGCTCGATATCACTTTTTAAGGCCGCTAGTTATTTATGTTTTGTTTGCCCTGTCACTAAAAATATTCATCCAACAAGGAACTATATGGAGAAAATCTGTTCCTATCCTGCTTGTAGCACAGCTTTTAGTAGCCTCTTTTTTCAATGAAGAAATCCTGTTTCACAATAAACCGACAGTAAAAGAATTTTATGCCGAAGAGCAGTTTCGGGAAATAAAAGATTACATAGGTTTGCCGCAAAAGGATTATAGAGTGGCAAGCATCGGATTACATCCGGCAATCGCACAATATAACGGATTTTATACACTTGATACGTATAATAATTTTTATCCTTTAAGCTATAAAAATGAGTTTCGCAAAATTATTGAGAAAGAGCTGGAAAAAAATAAGACGATCCGTACCTATTTTGATGAATGGGGAGGCCGTTGCTATCTATTTACAGCTGAATTGGGCAAACATTATATGTTTAAGAAAAACACGAAAAGGAAACTGGAAAATCTTGAACTCAATATGGAACCCTTAAAAAAGATGGGTGGAAGATATATTTTTTCCAGCATTCCAATTAAGAATGCGGCAGAAAATAATTTGATTTTGGAAAACATCTTTGACTCTGAAAGTTCTGTATGGACCATTTATCTTTATAAAACAATCTAGCATTCAGGAGGAAACAGCATGGAAAACCCAGTGCTTACAATTGTCGTTCCCTGTTATAACGAGGAGGAAGTTCTGCCGGAGACCATAGGACAGCTCGCTCACTATGTAAGAGAACTGAAAGCTGAAGGTCTTGTATCAGAAAAAAGCAGATTATTATTTGTTGATGACGGAAGCCAGGATCGAACATGGCAGATCATATACAAAAATAGCCTTGTTGATGAGATGGTACGCGGGTTAAAGCTGTCGCGGAATGTCGGACATCAAAATGCTCTGCTTGCCGGCTTATTCACGGCAAAAAAAGCATCAGACTGTGTCATTTCGCTTGATGCTGACCTTCAGGACGATATATCTGTAATCAAGGAATTTATTCAGAAATACCTTCATGGTTATGAGATCGTTTATGGGGTCAGAAGAAGGCGTGATAGTGATAGTTTTTTTAAAAAGCACACGGCTCAGGGCTTTTACCTGCTTATGAGGAAAATGGGAGTAAATCTCATTTACAATCATGCCGATTTTCGGCTCATGAGTAAACGGGCGCTTGAGGCACTGGAATGTTTCGAAGAGGTGAATTTGTTTTTGCGGGGAATTGTGCCATTAATCGGCTTTAAATCAACGAGTGTATTTTATGATAGAAAAGAAAGGCCTGCAGGTGAAACAAAATATCCTTTGAAAAAAATGCTGGCATTTTCATTCGAAGGAATTACTTCTTTCTCGGTCACACCTATCCGTTTGGTCCTGCTGCTTGGCTTTATGTTTTTCTTTGTTAGTCTTTTATTTGGCTCTTATTTTCTTTGCTTAAAATTGTTGGGGGAAACTGAAATTGGCTGGACATCGCTTATCATCTCCATTTGGCTGATTGGTGGCCTGCAGCTGATTGCTATTGGCTTGGTAGGAGAGTATGTGGGAAAAATTTATAAGGAATCGAAGAGACGGCCAAAATTTATTGTTGATATAGATACCTTTAACATGCCTGCACCACGCCATCTTATGAACACTGGAGGCAATGAAATTGAACTCTATCACACTGATTTTGGAAAACTATCTGAAACGAACTAATCCGTTTATCCGTTTTATAATGGTTGGGATAATCAATACCGCGATTGGGCTTACTATTATGCTGTTGTTTATCAATGTATTCAGACTTTCTTACTGGCTCTCTACATTTTCAGGTAATTGTATGGGTGCCGTTGTCAGTTATTTTTTGAATAGAACTTTTACCTTTCAGAGTAGTGTCAATCATCAAAAGGCCTTTTACCGGTTCGTACTCATCATCTGCTGCTGTTATTTTCTTTCCTACACGGTCGGCTGTATGATTGCGGAAAGCGTCTTTGGACATTTTACTTCTACTCCATTCAATATAGAGAGTCTTGCGGTTATCATCGGTTCCGGGTTCTATACACTAAGTAATTATTTCGGTCAAAAATTATTTGTATTTAAGTATTCACCAGTAGAATCCTGAATAATTAAAAAATTGCAAAAGAAATAGTTGAGCAGGATACCCCCTGCCCTTTTTTTATACAATAAATTCACATATTTTTCACACTTATTTCACAAAACCATTTCTTCCTATATTTATAATGTAAATAAGATATAGATTTCGTCACAGACAACAGGGGGATTGAAAATGCAATTAGTTTTAATGATCATGCTAGCATTAGCCATGGTCGTATTATTTTTCTGCGGCTTTTTCGTAGGGGTTATAAAAGAAAAATATGGGAAGAACTGGATCCATGCTGTCCCAATTACAATTGCCATCTTAATGTTTAATATTATTTGGGCCTTGACTGAATTAGCAAAGACCGATCGCTGGCAGTAAATGGATACTTAGCAGCTCAGATTTCTGGGTTGCTTTTTCTTTTTTTATTATCTTTTTTTATTATAATGGAAGTATTATCTGGTGCCTTGAATGTCAGGTCAAAGAGGCAACGAAAAAATGATAGATCGGCAAAAGAAAGGAATGGATTACATTATGGCAAAATCTTTTTATCATTTTCTGATGAAGTATCGCCATCCGGAACCAAAAGATGAAATAAGTGTCTTTGCAAATGAAGCGTACTTGGATCATGGATTTCCCAAAACCTCTTCAAATTATGAACAATTGAGCTCATACTTGGAGCTAAATGGATCCTATTTACCCAATATGAGAATATTTGATGATGTATGGGAGTTGTATGTACTTCATGAAAAAGCATAAAAGGGCAGAGGGGTTCTAATATTCTGCAGATTTTTTGGTGAATTTTCTTCCTTTGAAACAAAATGTGCTCATTCCATATTGATTCCTCGTGCATATAATATTTCAACAACATTTCATGGCTTCGTCACTGGGAGAGGGATGCGATGGGAAGAAGAAAAAAACCAAAATACAATATTGGTGATACAGTTGTCATTACCATTTATGGAACAGTTGGTAAAGTAACAGATGTGAAATGGCTTGACGGCATTTATGTATATGAAGTTAATAAAAGCGATGGTTTATACAAAGAGTCCAGTTTACGGTTATTATCTGAATATGATGGTGAAATTGTTGAACAAGAACATATTGATATTGAATATAAATTTTTTATCGGAGACCTAGTTCAAGTAAAAGGCAAAGGGTCAGATTTATATAAAATTGTCGGGTTTCGTACTGAGATTTGGCGTTATAAAGATGATGCATGGGAAGATGTGACGTATGAATTATCACGAATTGGCGATGACGAGTGGCTTGAAGCAGGAGAAGAGGACCTAATTCTTTTGGCAGATTCGGAAAATGCGGAGGCATTCATGCAAAAGCTGGGGCTTCTATATTCCATAAGCAAAACACAGCCCTTGAAGAAACACATAGAAGAGACTGTCATGCCCGCGAAAAAAGAACCCCTCACTAACCCCGATTTTGCCCAGCGTGAAAAGCAAATCAATCGATTATTAGATATATATAATGACTATCAAGCATTATACCAATGGTTTGGAGACGATGAGTATCTACAGGTAACGAAAGCTGTGATCCGCGAGTTGAAGAAGCTGACAAAAGAATAGCCTTATGATGTTAACTGTTAACGAAACCAGTCGGCTTCATGCAATATATAGAAAAGAAAGGGCAGCCCGCCAAAAATGATTAGTGCAAAATATATGTGCAGCAAAGTAGAGAATAGAGAAAGCGTGATACTTTCTTCTTTATTAACATCTTCTTTTATTCCTTCAAGCATTTGGGTAAACTTCACTATATTCCCCCCCTTTTTGTTGTCTGTTACCATATGTATGCTTGTCCTGCCGAAAAATGCTCTTGTTTTTCATAACTGGTTGATGATTCATTTGGTCTATATCATGCAAAAAGTGCATACATTTTTTATAGATGAGGAAGGGAGGCGACAAAGTGAAAGAAATTGAGGTCATTATCGATACGGATGAAATTGCAGAGTTTTTCTTTCGCGAACTATTAAAAAGGGGCTATGTACCGGCTGAAGGAGAACTGGATGACCTCGCCGACATCACTTTCGATTATTTATTAGAAAAAAGTATAATAGATGAAGAAATAAATGAGGAGTCTTAATAGATTTATATATTGAAAAATGACGATCATGCTTCGTCATTTTTTAATTGATTTTTATAAAATTTATGAAACCGCAGCGGGAATTTTTGCGTAGTATAGAGAAGATAATGTAAAGGAGGAGTAGCACATGTTCAAAAAAATTATTAAATCCCTATTGAATCAATCTTCACAGCAGAAGCATCACTATGGCAGTTCAAGTGATGCCTATAAACATCATAATCATTATCATCAATCGCATATGGGACACGGGTATTATAAGAAAAAGCGGAGAAGCAGTTTCTTTAGCGGAAGCAGTTTTTTTAGCAGCTAATGTACGACAAACTAAAGAGAATTTAAAGGAAGTTTCGGTATGATCAAAGGTGCGGTTGCGATGGCAGCGAATCTGCTTGAAAGACCCTTAAAGATTGGAAGAGTGATCAATAATAGATATGAAATAATCGATGTTTTAGGACGGGGCAGTTATGGAACCAGTTATCATGTATTTGACCGGTATATGCAAACTACTATTGTGTTAAAAGTATTAAGAATTCATAAAAGATTGCTTAAGTCGGGCAAGAAGGCTTTTGAAGAAGAACAAAAGCTACTGCAATCAATGAGCCATCCGTATTTTCCCACTTTTTTTGAACATGGTGAGTTTGATGGGATTCCCTATTACACCATGGAGCATGTTTCCGGAAAAACCTTTGAACAGCTGATTTTCCAGGATGGAAAGACCTATTCTGAGAAAGAAACCTTTCAAATTGGGCTTGAATTGCTGCAAATTATTGATTGGCTGCATCAGCATGGAATTGTTCACCGCGATATTCGGATTCCAAATGTTATGCTGGAGCATGATCAATTAAGATTAATTGACTTTGGACTTGCTTGTAGGCTGAAATGTGGGGCTGTACCGCAGTTAAATCGTGATCATATCAGAAAGATGGCGGCTCCCGTAAGTGATTTCTACGCTTTAGGTCATTTTTTATTATTTTTATTGTATTCAACCTTTGAACCGAATGATAATAGTCCGGAAATGAGCTGGGAAGAAGAACTGCAGATCTCTGGTAAGGCGCGTTTGATTATTCGAAAGTTATTGGTGATTGACGAAGCCTATCATTCATGTAGTGAAATTGAGCAGGATTTTCTCAGTATATTCACAAATTAAGGAGGAAAATGACATGTCTCTTTTTAATAAAATACTGGCAAGTGTTGGGATTGGTTCAGCAACTGTTGATACAAAGCTGGATCGAGATCAGGTAGTTCCGGGAGAAGAAATCAAAGGTGTCGTAGAAATTCGCGGTGGGAATACCGAACAAAGAATTGATGATATCTATTTGACGGTTAACACGCAATATATTAAAGAGTCAGATGACCATAAAATGAATGTAACGGCAGTCATTGAGAGGGTTCGGTTAGCCGCTGCCTTTACCGTAGCGGAAAATGAAAGAAGAGAGATTCCATTTTCATTTGTTCTTCCTATTGATACACCGGTATCCATGGGAAAGACGAGAGTCTGGGTGGCGACTGGCCTAGATATCAAAAATGCTGTTGATCCATCAGATAAAGATTTTCTTCAGGTGCGTCCTAGTAAACTATTAGAAGGTGTCCTTGAAGCAGTGGCATCTTTAGGCTTCAGAATTCGTGAGGTCGAATGCGAACAAGCCTCGTATCGATTGCGTCAGCGGCTGCCCTTTATACAGGAATTTGAATTTGTTCCAACCTCCGGGGCTTTTAGAGGCAGATTGGATGAACTCGAATTGGTATTTCTTCCAACATCAGCTGCAACAGCAGATCTGCACATCCAAATTGATCGGAAGGCACGTGGATTAGGGGGATTTTTATCTGAGGCAATGGAAATGGATGAAACAAATGTTCGTATATCTGTCTCTTTGCCGGAAATTTCTGTTCTGCCGCAAAAATTACAGTCACTCATTCAACAATACTCTTAATCAAGAGAACTATCAATAAAAGAAACCGTAAAAAAAGATGGTACAGCCATCTTTTTTTTGTCGTATAAAGTAGAAAATAGAAAATTATTTTTTAAATATCATAAATCGACAAAAGTAGATGAAATTCTTTGAAGGTTTCGACAATTGGTTTGTCTAATATTTTTTATATCAATATTATTTGTTTACTAGGAAAAATGAGGAGGATGATTATGTTAAAAGAATTAATCTGGGTGAAAAAACGAGATTATGATGTAACTGTTTTTCAAACTCCATCATACAGACAAAAAAAGGGTTATCAGCAGGTTTACCGCTTGCAGGTAGAGGGAGTCTCTCATAATGATTGCTTAAACGAGGTATTTGCCATCTTTAATGTATTGGACCGGATGCCAAAGGACTTTCAAGGGCGGTTTATTGGTACAGGCGACATTCTCTTTATTGATGATGGGAGAAGGGGGCAATTTTACTATCAATTAAAATCAGGAGGATGGGAGAAAATCAACCAGACAAAGGTTTGTTAATTAAAGTACAGGCTGACCTGAATCTTTAGTAATAAAGGGTCAGCCTGTATGCACTTATCGATGTTGGCCTGGACCGTTTTTTCTTCCTCCAGCTGCCGTAAATTCTTTTCCATGTGCTTCTTGTTCTGCGAGGATCGCCTCTGCCGGAATATGATTATTTTTTTTGGGTGAATTGATGCGGTTACGGTGTTTTTTCCCCATCTTTACCTCCTATATAATGTCATACGTTAAAATGTGTAACGCTATATATGATAGCTTTCCCTTTCTTATTTGTTTCATGAGATGAAAGTGTTTGGAGAATTATGGTATAGTGAATAAAAGAAAAATTGGAGGTCTTTAAATGAGTATACATATCGGAGCAAATGAAAATCAGATTGCTGACACAGTACTGCTTCCTGGAGATCCGCTGCGGGCAAAGTATATTGTAGAGACATTTCTTGAGGGTGCGGAATGTTATAATGAAGTCCGCAATATGTTTGGCTATACGGGTACATATAAAGGAAAGAGAGTATCTGTGCAGGGAACCGGCATGGGTGTTCCATCTATTTCCATCTATATTACTGAATTAATGCAAAGCTATAATGTGGAAAAATTAATTCGTGTTGGTACGTGTGGGGCGATTCAGGAAGATGTAAACGTACGAGATGTCATATTGGCGATGAGCGCCTCAACTGATTCGCAAATGAACCGGATTACGTTTGGTGGTGTCGACTATGCCCCGACAGCTCACTTTGAATTACTGAAGACAGCCTATGAAGCTGGATTAGCGAAAGGCTTGAATGTAAAGGTAGGAAGCGTATTGACTGCCGATCTCTTTTATAATGATCATGCCGAATTGGAAAAATGGGCAAATTATCAAATTCTGGCTATTGAAATGGAAACAGCTGCCCTATATACGTTGGCTGCCAAATTTAAGCGAAAGGCTTTATCAATATTAACCGTTAGTGATCATATCATGACTGGTGAAATTACTTCGGCCCAGGAAAGACAAACAACATTTAATGAAATGATTGAGGTGGCACTTGAGACAGCTATCAATTAACCGCGATATAACAAGGTTTTTGATTTCTTTTAAGTAAGCGAAAACAAGCAAGTGCCCATATTGGATGTTTGGGGTACATATAATTTAGTGTGATGAATAATTGGCTAGAAAGGCGGAATGCTAAGACGGTATTATGGGTTCCCAGTTTTCTTGAGTAACCATAATCAAAGAAGTGGAATTTTGTTTACTGATAAAAACACTTCCTGCCGCTATAAAACAAGTCATTTATAATGGAGTTGTAGAAATGGAAACTCTTCCGATTATACATACAAACATTTGGGATGCGATTATTGCGGTCCCTCTAGTTGTTATTCTTACACAGATTATAAAAAAGTTCTCCGCAATCCCAAAGTCTTACATTCCTGGCATAGCAAATCTAATAGGCTTGGTTATTTCGATATTTTTTGCTCATAGAAAAAACTTTTGGGTTGGAGTATTTATGGGCTTTTTCTACGGAAACGCTGCAGTCGGATTATATGCATCAATAAAAACTCAACTTAAAGCTTTCAAAAATAAAAAATAAGCTGTACCTCTAATTCGCAGCCCGTTACTTTTATCAACTAGCCGAGAATACTCGCGACTTCAGTCGTGTAGATGAATCGACTTCGGTTGAAGCATAGATGTAGCTATGTTAATGAGTGGGGTCATATCATGAATAGTTTGGTAGGAACGGCATATATATACATTAAGTGACGTATACTGATGTATCTCTCCTGCCCCTACATGATGTAGGGGTTCTTTTTTTTGATAAAGAAAAAAAGAATTGAAGCTCCAACTTATCCTCGAGACCTTCCTGAGATAGAGAGGGCTTTTTTTCATAGTTTGCTTACAAATGTATGTGACATAGTATCCTTAACAGGAGCTGTTCTATAAGGCGTCAGGCTCCGCCATAGATCGATGTCCGGTGCACATTGATGCAAAAGGGATAATAGATTCTGTATGGTGGTGCCTGAGACCCTTGCTTTTTGGACAGCTCCTATTTGTTGTAGCTTCATTCATTGATCATAGTATGTATCTGTTTTTTGAAGTAAGAAATTATGTTCGGTTTGATGTCAAAACGATTTCAGTTTCCTCAATATATGAAATCTCTATCGTAATTTATTGTAAAAATGATAGAATAGATAGTACAGTTTTAAAAAAGTTAGGTGAATGATATGAAGAAAATATTGATAGCAATTGGAAGTGTTGCACTATTGGCAGGTTGCAACATGGAGGAGTCTTCTGATAATGCAGGAAACGATAATGAGCCTGTTCAGGAGGAAACACAGCTGCCGGGGAAGGAACAGGTGAATCCGGAAAATCATGATCAAAGAGAGTCAGGGAAGAAAACAGACCAAGAAAAGTTGACGCTTGATAAAGCGTACTTTAATGATATAAAAGAGGTAGATGGAAAAAAGATTATTCAAAACCCGGGAAATATCATGGTGCTAGTAAATAAAGAATATGGACTTCCAGATGGGTATGCCCCTGAGGATTTGGTACGCCCAAATGTGCCTTTTTCATTTGGAGATCAGGATATTGAGAAAAGCTATATGAGAAAAGAGGCTGCAAAGGCGCTGGAAGCGATGTTTAATGACGCTACCTCCCATAATATTCATCTTTACGCTGTATCAGGCTATCGCTCATATGATAGACAAGTTCAAGTATTCAATAATGAGGTACAAAATGTTGGCATGGAACAGGCTGCGCAAGTAGTAGCTATTCCAGGATTCAGCGAGCATCAAACAGGACTTTCAATGGATGTATCCAGTGTGAGTGCCAATTTTTCTCTCTCCAATCAATTCGGCGAAACTCCCGAAGGCAAGTGGTTATTGGAGAATGCCCATCGGTTTGGTTTTATTTTGCGTTACCCAAGCGGGAAGGAAGACATTACCGGCTATGATCATGAGGCTTGGCATTTTCGTTATGTTGGAGAAAAAGCAGCAACAGAAATTTATCAAAATGGATTCACCCTTGAGGAATATTTTAATATTGTGAAGAAAATCTAAAGAAGGCAGGCATCTCTGTTTGCGGATGGTTTGCTCTTTTTTGTGAATCTCCTTTTATAATGGTATTCTTAACAATAAGTAACATGATGTTTCTTTTATTTGGCGTAGTTAAGACAGAAAGTGGTGATTTTTGTTGGAAAATGACAAAAACGTAAATAATGATACACCGGAGACACAAACCGGTTTTATTCGGATGAAAAAATTCCATTTAGTTATGCTTTTATTTTTTGTTGTATTTCTATCAGCTGGTATTACGACTTTTGCCTTGACCTTTGGAGAAGACAAAGCGGTAACAGTGGCAAATGAACGTACGGAATTCGACAAGCTTTATACAGCCTTTGATACACTCAAAAGCGATTATTTTAAAAAGGTAGATGAGAAGAAGTTGATTGATGGTGCAATCAATGGAATGGTAGATTCACTCAATGATCCGTATTCCGATTATATGGATGCAAAGGAAGCCAAAAGCTTTGATGATACCATTTCTTCTTCTTTTAATGGCATTGGAGCAGAAATACAGGAACAAGACGGCTTTATCATGATCGTTTCACCCATTAAAGATTCTCCTGCAGAAAAAGCCGGATTAAAGCCAAATGATAAAATTCTTAGTGTAGATGGAAAAAGCATTCAAGGAATGAGTGCATCTGAAGCTGTGCTCTTAATTCGCGGTGAAAAGGGAACAAAGGTGAAATTAACGGTTCAACGTCCCGGTGTTGAAGAAACAATGGATGTGTCTGTTGTCAGGGACACGATTCCAATCGAAACAGTATATGGGGAAATGCTCGAGGATGGTATTGCAAAAGTCCAAATCACTTCCTTTTCCACAAATACAACAAAGGAACTTGTTGCCAAATTAGATGAATTGAAACAGCAGGGAATGAAAGGACTCGTCCTCGATTTAAGGCAGAATCCAGGAGGACTACTGGAGGAAGCGATAAAGATTTCAAGTTTATTCCTTCCGGATCATAAGGCGGTACTACAAATTGAAGACCGTAACGGAAAAAGGGAAACCATTACATCAACGGCCACTGGGAATAATACAAATGTACCTTTAGTTGTTGTGATTGATAAGGGCAGTGCTAGTGCATCTGAAATATTGGCTGCTGCTGTACATGAATCAGCCAATGTAACATTAGTTGGCGAGAAATCGTTTGGGAAAGGGACGGTGCAGCAACCGCGTAAATTCTCTGATGGTTCAAACATGAAATTCACTATGGAAAAATGGCTGACACCTGATGGAAATTGGATTCATGAAAAAGGTATAGTTCCGGATGCCGAGGTGGCTTTACCGGCCTATGCTTCGTTGACAGTGATTAATCCAGATACGGAACTTAAACTATCGACCTCTTCCACTCAAGTTAAGTCTGCACAGCAAATGCTGAATGCACTAGGCTATGAAACCAAAAGAGAAGATGGCTTCTTTGATGAAAAAACCGAACAGGCGGTAAAAAAATTCCAAGCTGCTGAAAATCTTGAGGTGAATGGAATCATTTCGGGTGATACGACAGTTACTTTGATGGAACGTCTCAGTGATTTGATTGGTCAAAATGATACCCAAATACAAAAAGCGATTGAAATATTAAAGGGAAAAATGTAAAAAAGCCATTGATTGACTGTAGATAAAAAGGGTGAGCACCTCTTTTAAATAAAGAAGGTCTCACCCTTTTGACCGTTTCACAAAGGTGAAACGATGCCATCAACTCCCTTGCAGGTAAAATAGTGAACGCACTAGCTAAGTATAAAGAAATAATTAAAGTAATTTCACAATTTTTTCACAATAAATTAGTATAATATTAATATAAAATTTATTTCAGGAGAAAGCGAATGAAATTGTTAAAGTTATTCCTTCCGGTCATATTATTATCTTTGGTCATTACCGCCTGTTCGGACAAGTCGTATGCTCCTATTGCCAAAGAGAAAAATATTATCATAACCATCAATATTAAGGATATGACCGTCACATTTGTTGATGCCGTTCAGCATAAAAAGCTTGCTCAATGGGAAATGGACAAGCCTTATTCCGGCGGTCTGCTGCTCCCTGATAAAGATACCCTTGTTCTTTATGGCAAACAAGTTGAAACGGTTGATCTGTATTCGCTTTCATCAGGTAAATGGGTCGACAGCTGGAATACAGGTAAAGGCATTGCTAATGGTCGCGTATTACAAAATCAAAAAGAGCTGGTTTTGGTTGATCAAGCAAGAAACCAGGCTCGTTTTTTCACGACTGGCGGGAAAGAAACAAAATCTGTTATTACAGGACAGAATCCCTTTACAATCCTCGAAGGGAAAGACAAGCTTTACATAATCAATATCAATGATGAAAACTTGACCGTAATAAAAAAAGACATGAAAGAAACTGCCGAAAGTTTTAAGATCCATACATTTGCAGCTGGTGCCCTATTAAGAGAAAATCAGAATGAGCTTTGGGTTGGCGGACATGGATCTGGTACAGAAGCAGAATCGGATATACATGTGTATCAGATGAAAGACGGTGCTATGATTCGTACGATTAAAGCTCCATTAATGCCGGTTAATTTTACTGAATTGGATGGGTGTATCTATGTAATAAGCCATGGGTCCAATACTTTATATAAATTATCGGAAGAAGGAAATCAGATACAGTCTGTTCAAATTGGTGCCAATCCTTTTGAATTATCAATTTTTCATGATGAATTAATTGTAGCCGGATATGATAGTAATGCAATCTATTTTGTTGAACCAAATAATCTGGAGATTAAACATCAAGTACAAGTGGGAAAAGGCCCTTTTCAATTAATTGTAAGGGAGAGCAAATAACATGATAAAAAGAAAAATATTAATTATTGATGATGAAGAAGATATGCGTCACCTCACGCAGATGTATTTGGAGAACTCAGGCTATGAATGTTACCAGGTCAGTGGAGGAGAGAAGGCTTATTCGCTTCTGAAAGAGCAAAATATGGATTTAATTCTTCTTGATATTATGATGCCTGGGGAGAACGGCTTTGAGGTTTGTAAAAAAATACGAGAAACATGTGACACGCCGATTATTTTTCTCTCTGCCAAAGGGGAGGAATGGGATAAAGTAAAGGCTTTTCAATTAGGCGGAGATGACTATATTGTCAAGCCGTTCAGTCCCGGAGAAATGGTAGCGCGCATTCATGCTGTACTCCGCAGAACGATTCAGGATCAGACAGAAGAAGAAAGGTTTAAAGTCGGGATTCTTGAAATCGACCAAAAAGGTCGCAAGGTATTGATGGAGGGTCATGAGATCTCATTAACGCTTAAAGAATATGAGCTCCTCATTTATTTAATGAAGCACAAAAGCCAGGCTCTAAGCAGGGAGCAGTTGCTGGAGCAAATTTGGGGAATTGATTATTTAGGCAGCCTCCGTACAGTGGATACGCATATTAAAACGATGCGGATGAAGTTAGGAGCTGCTTCTGATTATATCCAAACGGTATGGGGGATTGGCTATAAATTCGAGGTACCAGCCATATGAAAATAGGTGCGGGTAGACTTGCACGAAAAATGTGGCTATCTATTACAGCTGCAATTCTGATTACGATATTGTATTCGTATTTACTGTCCTATTTTTTTTATGAGAAATTATATGTTGAAAATGTGGAGAATGTAATGCTAGAAGAAGGAAAGCTTCTTTCTCATGATTATCATTCAGGCCCTTTGACGGATGAATTAAAAGAGAAAATAGAATGGTATAATTCAAAGTCAGATACGGAAGTCTTTTTAGTTAGCAATCCAAAGGAACTAAGTGCCTGCTTTCCTTTTGAAATGAACGTAGAGGCATTAATTGGGGCAGAAGAGAGAGCACAGTTGTTGGATGGTAAAACAATCGAAAAAGTTGGGTATGAGGAAAGGTTTGATCGGAAAATCATTTCGGTTGTAGTTCCATTGCTGGATGAGAATCGCCTAGAAGGAATCATCTATATGTACATGCCATTAGCAAAAATCACCGAATTGACAAAAGAGTTTGCCTATCTTTGGATCACAGCTGCATTGTTGTTCTTAGTCATTGCCTTGTTTATAGGAGGGAAAATTGTCCAGAGACTTACGGGACCGTTAATGAAAATGAAGGTTGCGGCGAATGAAGTGGCAAAAGGGAATTACTCTACCCGCCTGGATATACACACAAAAGATGAAGTAGGCGAGCTTTCGGCTGCCTTTAACCATATGTCAGAATCCATCCAAAAGGAAGATGAACGCAAAAAGGAATTCCTTGCCAATGTTTCACATGAATTACGAACTCCTATCAGCTACGTGAAGGGATACAGCGATGCCCTTTTAAGTGATTTAATTAAGAATGAGCAGGATGAAAAACAATACTTGCAGTTAATCCACCGTGAGGCCGGCAGAATGGAGAGGCTTGTCGGGGATCTGCTTGATTTGTCGCGATTAGACAGGGAAGAGTATCGACTGGTCAAAGTTCCGCTTCCGTTATCCCAATTAATAGAAGATGCTACTATTAAATATCAACATGTGTTAAAGGAGAAGGGGTTATCCTTTCGGTTGAATCTGGATCCCGATATCATTATCAATGGCGATGAAGGACGTATCGAACAAATTCTGCAAAATGTTATGGACAATGCATTGCGCTATACAGAGAAGGGCGGTATTGCTATTGGGATGGAACGGGAAGACCATATGTGTGTCATCAAAATCTGCGATACCGGTAAAGGAATACCTGAAGAAGATTTGGCAAAAATAAAGGAACGCTTTTACCGCGTGAATAAGGCAAGAACCAGAAGAGATGGTGGCACGGGACTCGGACTTGCTATCGCTGATAAACTGGCTATTCTTCACGGTGGAAGTTTAACCATCTCAAGCGAGCTTGGGAAGGGTACGATAGTGGAAATTCGGCTGCCTGTGATAGAAGAAATAAGATAAGCGTGCTATACTCAATAGAGTGTGCACATATACTTGCATAATTAAAGGGGAATGAGCGATGAAAAGAAAGTGGTATTTATTTGTATTATTGCTTTTACTATTTTTCTTGATAACAGCATGTTCAGAACAAAAAGCCGCGGATAGAGTTCCGCAGTTTCTTGATGTTCAGCTTTCTCTTAATCCGGAACAAGGTCAAGTCAATGAACCTATTACCTTCACTGCAAAGGCCACCTATGGCGATAAAGCTGTCACCAATGCGGATGAAGTAGAATTTGAGATTTGGCGCGCAAATGATGAGAACCATGAAAAGATTATGGTTGAACATTCAGGTGATGGAATATATAAACTGGAGAAGAGCTTTGCTGAAGAAGGAACCTACTATGTCTATTCTCATGTTACGGCAGAGGGGTATCATGCCATGCCAAAAAAAGAATTTGTCATCGGTCAGCCTAGTGAACCGGAAACAAATGGCGGAACATCACAGATGACTAATACACAAACAGGGGAAGAACATCAAAGTCAATAAAAAACGGCCTACTCAGGTCGTTTTTTT